>JBJTTE010000108.1:0-3230 GCA_046080005.1 Erythrobacter sp. | reverse complement strand
TTGAGCATCGAGACGACCACCGGCATGTCCGCGCCGCCAATCGGGATGATCAGCAGGAAGCCGATCGCAAAGGCCAGCACCGCGACAGCGATGATCATCCAGCCCTCGCCTGCCCCGCCCTGCGGCGAGACGGTATAGAGCGCAATCAGCCCAAGGATGGCAGCCAGCGTGCCGAGATTGATCACATGCCGTCCCGGCAGCATGATCGGCGAACCGCTCATCCGGCCCGACAGCTTGAGGAAGGCGATGACCGAACCCGAGAAGGTGATCGCCCCGATGGCGATACCAAGTCCGAGCTCGACGCGGCTGACTGCAAGGATCTGCCCTGCGGCGTCCACGATCCCGAAGGATTGCGGATCAAGCCACGCGCCAAGGCCCACCACCACGGCGGCAAGGCCGACGAGGCTGTGGAAACCCGCCACCAGTTCGGGCATCGCGGTCATCGCGATACGGCGGGCGACGACAATGCCAATCGCGCCGCCGATACCGACCGCGATCAGGATCTCGACGATATTGGCAATGTCATGCGTGATCAGCGTGGTCCCGACCGCGAGCGCCATCCCGATCATGCCGTTGCGGTTGCCGGTGCGCGAGGTCGCGGGGCTGGAAAGGCCGCGCAACGCGAGGATGAAGAACACCCCCGCGACGAGATAGGCCAACATCGCCCAGCCAGGGGTGCCGCCGGTGCCTGCCGCATGGGCAGGCGTCGCAAACAGGGCCGTCGTTCCCGCGAAGGCGGGGATCCAGCTGCGGGAGACGGCGCGCGCGACGCTCGCCAGATGGGCCCCTGCCTGCGCATGGGAGACGAAGAAGCGGTTCATGCTCACTTCTCCTTCTTCTTGTACATCGCGAGCATGCGCTCGGTCACCGCGAACCCGCCGAAGATGTTGATGCTCGCGAGCACCACCCCGAACAAGCCGAGATATTTGGCGATCGGGCTTGCCGCCTCGGCCGATGCGATCAGCGCGCCGACGATGATCACCGAGGAAATCGCATTGGTCACCGCCATCAGCGGTGTGTGTAGCGCCGGGGTAACCGACCAGACAACGTAATAGCCTACAAAGCAGGCCAATACGAAGATGCTGAGAATTGAAATGAAGTCCATGTCTTAAGCCCCAAGCAGCCGCTCGTTGACGATCTTCCCGCCCTGCGTCAGCCGGATCGCGTTGCCGATTTCCTCGTCGAGCACGGGCTTGCCCGCCTCCTTGTCCCAAAAGGCGCTGAGGAAGTTGTAATGGTTGCGCGCGAACAGCGCCGAGGCGTCGGCGGGGAGCGCGGCGGGGGTGTTCGCGTAGCCGATGATCTTGACACCGTGCTTCACCACGACCTCATCCGGCTTCGAGCCTTCGACGTTCCCGCCCTGCGCCACCGCGAGGTCGAAGATCACGCTGCCCGGCTTCATCGTCGCGATCTGTGCGTCGGTGATGAGGCGCGGGGCAGCGCGGCCCGGGATCAGCGCCGTCGTGATAACGATGTCCTGCTTGGCGATGTGCGAACTCACCAGCTCGGCCTGTGCCTTCTGGTATTCCTCGCTCATTTCCGTCGCATAGCCGCCCGAGCCTTCGCCCTCGATCCCGGCGACATTCTCGACGAAGATCGGCTTGGCGCCGAGTGACTGGATCTGCTCCTTGGTCGCGGAACGCACATCGGTCGCCGAGACCTGCGCGCCCAAGCGCCGCGCGGTGGCGATCGCCTGAAGGCCCGCAACCCCCACTCCCATGATGAAAGCGCGCGCGGCCTGCACCGTGCCGGCCGCGGTCATCATCATCGGGAAGGCGCGGCCATAGGCATCCGCCGCCGCCAGCACCGCCTTGTAGCCTGCAAGGTTCGACTGCGAGGACAAGACGTCCATCGACTGCGCGCGGGTGATGCGCGGCATGAACTCCATGCTCAGCGCCTCAAACCCGGCCGCAGCATAGGCGTCAACCACATCACGCTTGGTGAACGGGTCGAACAGCGCTGCGACCCATGCACCCGGCTTGGCACCCGTCAGCAGCTCGGTTTCGGGCGCCTGAATGCCAAGCACGATATCGGCATCCTTCACCGTCGCCTTGGCATCGGCGAGGTCAGCCCCGGCCTCGGCATAGGCGGCGTCGGTAATCGAGGAGATGGCCCCGGCCCCCGCTTCCACGGCTACCGCGCAGCCAAGCGCTGCAAACTTCTTCACCGTTTCAGGCGTGGCGGCGACGCGCGTCTCGCCCGAGGCGCGCTCTTTCAAAATGGCGATTTTCATGTGCGAGATGACTTAGCTTGCGATCGCTGCGACGACGGCGAAGGCGATGACCGCGATCAGCGGAACGGTCCATTTGAGCGTAGCCATAAAGCCGCTGTAGGTGGCTTCAGCCTTTTCCATGTCATGCAACGTCATTGTGTGTCCCCTTGCCCCTCGAACGCCTCAAGCGGCGATTAGTTGCCGAGTGCCAGTCGAAAAGGCAACCATGGTCGCCTCCTCAGGTCCCCGTATCTAAGCAGGCATGCGATCTCAAGCCACATTTAGTAAGAGGCGCACGTAGCGTCCCAGCGAAAGGCCGCTGCATAATTCTGTCCCGCCCCGGCACAGTCTTAATCACGTTTTTACCTCCCAGCCTTAAGCATGTCCGGTGACGACGCAGCGGGTCAGTGGCCCGCAAAGGACAAGGGAGCCGAGCGGCAATACTGATGGCAGAGATGGATTGCCTCCCCCAGGCGCAGGACGATGCCCGTATCGTCATGCTGATCGATGATGAGCCCGCGCAAGCGCGGCTGATCACTGCCATCGCCGCACGCGATGGCTGGCGCACGATCGTGGCCCCCGATGCCGAGACGGCAATCGCGATGCTGGGCACGCGCGAGGGCATGCAACTCTCCGCAATCATGCTCGATCAGTGGGTGCCGGGTGATGATGCCTGCGCGCTGATCGCCGAGCTGAAATCACGCCGCCCTGCGCTCCCGATTCTAATGCTCACCACCAGCGCTTCGCCGCTGCTGGCGGTTGGGGCCATGCGGGCCGGGGCAAGCGACTATCTCGTCAAGCCCATCTCCCCTGAACGGCTGATGGAGGCGCTGCGCACCGTCACCACCCGCGAAGACACGCGCGACGAGCTTGCCCCGTTGACCGAAAAGATGTCAGCCAGCCTCGATTTCGATGCGATGATCGGCACCGCGCCCAGCTTCCGCGCCGCGCTCGCGCAGGCTGCAAAGGCCGCGCGCGGCCAGGGCCATGTCCTAATCGAAGGCGAAAGCGGCACTGG
>JBJTTE010000107.1:0-5670 GCA_046080005.1 Erythrobacter sp. | reverse complement strand
GGCAATTGGCAATTGCCCATGTCAGAGCGGCTGGGGAGAACCGGACAGAGCTGTGCAAAGCCTGTGCAAAGAAACACCACAGGGCGCGCGAAATTTCACTTTAGCGGTTGAACTGCCTCACCTTCGTCGCTCACAAACAGGAAGGTCCCGAGCCCCTTCTTGTTCAGTTCACGCACCAGCGCCTCGGCCTTGTCGCGGCTGACCACCGGACCGACCAGCAGGCGATTGGTTGCACCCCAACGCGCAGTATGCGGCTTGAGACCCGCAAGCGACTTGCCGCCCTCCTTGCTGATCCGCCGCCAATCGAAGGCGAGCGCATCGACCTTCTTGCCGGTCGCTACCTGCACCCAGACGCGGCTGGGATGGACTGGCTTGGGCGGCTCTTTGGGCTTGGGCTTTTCAGCGGGCTTGGCAAGCGGCGGCGGAACCGCGCGCTCGCGCTTGACTTCGATTCGCGACAGATCGACCGCCTCTTCGCCCACCTGCGTATCGGGCAGCGGCGCGCCGAGGTCAGCGAAGGCATCGGCGACGCGCACCGGTGGGGGAGCAGGCGGCGGTGGAGGAGTAGGAGGTGGTGCCACTGGTCGTACCACTGGTGGTGCCGCTGGCGGTGGCGGTGCCGCTGCCAATACGGGTTTGGGCGGCGTCGGTCGGGAATCCAGCGGAGGCCCGCTCGGTGCCAGTCGGGCCTCGGCGCGTTCTTCGGCGGCAAAGCGCGCGAGCCGGGGATCATCGCGCCCAATATCGGCCGCGCGCGGGAAAATCCCGAGGTTCGCGGCGGCCGCCTGCTGCGGCTTGGTCAGCCGGGGCATATAGCCGAGATAGGGCACCATTCGGGTGGCGAGATCGCGCGGCATGACTTGCTCGACAATCGCCGCCGCGCGCGCGCTATCTCCCATGATCGCCAACCCGAAGGCCCGGGCCCGCTGCGCGGGCATATCGTGTCGGTCGAGCAGCGGGCGCAGGGTCGATTCAAAGCGGCTGCGATTGCCGCCGATGGCGTAGCTGATCGCAAGCCGCCGCCGGGCCTCGTCATTTGCCGGTTCAAGCTCGAGCGCTCTGAGATAGGCGGTCTGCGCGGCGGGCTGTTCACCGACCAGATCGAGAGTCAGCGCCCGGTCCGTCAGCAGGTCGCGCTCGTCAGCCCCGGCAGCCAGCGCAAGGTCAAACTGAACCAGCGCTTCGCCCGCGCGCCCCGCGCGCAGATAGGCCGAGCCGAGGCCCTTGACCACTGCCGGATGGCCCGGATCGACGTCCGCCGCGCGCCCGAAAAAGCCGATGGCCGCATCGATATCATTAACCCCCAGCGCTGCCTCTCCCGCCTCGACCAGTGCATCGCGATCACGCGGTGCCTTGGCGAGCGCGATCAGGGCGCGGTTCAAGCGCTGGGCCTCCTCCGAAGGAAGCGCCTGCACCATCGGCTGCGCGACGACGTCCTGCGCCTGTGCTGCTCCAGCCGGGACCAGCGCGGCGCTCAGCACTAGGGCATGGGAGACACGATAAAGCGAAACCATGATCGCGGCTCTAGCATGCAGCCTTCGGCGCACCAGCATCTGTGCGACGCAAGGCGAGGTGCAAAAGACTACTGGTTGTTCTGACGACCGAGGAAGCGCGGGATGCTCAGCGCAGGGCCATCATCCCCGTCATCATCTTGCTCTTCCTGCTCGCGGGCGCTGCTGCGCGAGAGATTGGCCATGCGTTCAAACAAGGTGTTGCCGCCACCGCCGCCGCCACCGCCGCCGCCATCACCGCCGCCGACCAGCAACCCACGTCGCCGCCCGGTCGGCGCCTTGGCTTCGACAGGGGGATCTTCGCTTGGCTGTTGATCGGCCGTGCCAAGCAGGTCTGCCCGTTGGGGCTCGGCAGGATCATCGGCAAAGGGGGCAAAGTCGTCGCCTAGGTCGAGCGCATCATCATCGGAAGCCGCCGTCACTGCCGCGTTGCGCGGTCTGGCATTGTCATAGGCTTCAGTTTCCTCCGCCCCGCGCAGCCCGGCCAGCGGATCGACGACCTCATTGACATCGTCCTCATATTCATTGGCGTAATTGTCACCAGAGCGCATCGCGGTCAGCTCGAAGGGAGCGCCGGTCGGAAAACGGGAATCCTCGTCCTCATACCCACCCTCATCTTCGTCGTTGCCACCAAACTCGCCGGGCTCGTAATCCGCCTCGCCGAGGTCGAGCGTATCGTCTTGCGCGCTGACGGCCGGTGCTACCTTTGGACTATCAAGCGCGACGCTCGGCATGACCGGCGGTGCCGATGGCGTCAGTCTCGGCGCAGGCTGTTCGCTCGGCGCATCTTCACCAAGATCTTCGCTGGCCGACAATTCGAGCACCGGCCGCTGGGGCGCGCGTGCGCTGCTCAGCAGGGCGGACTGGGAACGGTCGACGGCGCCTTTCGCACCCTCTTCAATCCCGGTGGCCACCACCGACACACGGATCTTGCCCTTGAGGTCGGGATTGAAGGCGCTGCCCCAGATGATGTTGGCGTCTTCATCCACAAGCTCACGGATGTGGTTGGCCGCCTCGTCCACTTCGAGCAGGCGCATATCTTCACCGCCGATGATCGAGATGATGACGCCCTTAGCACCCGCCATGCTCACGCCATCAAGCAGCGGGTTGGCAATCGCCTGCACGGCTGCATCGAGCGCGCGGTTTTCGCCCTCGCCCTCGCCGGTCCCCATCATCGCCTTGCCCATCTCGCTCATCACCGAGCGCACGTCGGCAAAGTCGAGGTTAATCAGGCCCGGCAAGACCATCAGGTCGGTGATTGAGCGCACCCCTTGCTGGAGCACCTCATCTGCCAGCTGGAAGGCTTCCTTGAAGGTCGTCTCAGCCTTGGCGACCAGAAACAGGTTCTGGTTAGGGATGACGATCAGCGTATCGACATGGTTCTGAAGCTCTTCGATCCCGGCCTCGGCCGCGCGCATCCGGCGGGTGCCTTCGAACAGAAACGGCTTGGTGACGACGCCGACCGTCAAAACCCCCATGCGACACGCGGCCTCCGCGATCACAGGCGCTGCGCCGGTGCCGGTGCCGCCGCCCATACCGGCAGCGATGAAGCACATATTGACGCCCTCAAGCGCCTTTTCGACTTCGGCGACGGTTTCCTCCGCCGCCGCCTTGCCCACTTCAGGCCGCGCCCCTGCACCAAGCCCGCCGGTGATGTCCGGTCCCAACTGGATGCGCTTTTCCGACGGCGAGGTCGCCAGCGCCTGCGCATCCGTATTGGCGACGATGAAATCGACACCTTCGATCTCGGCAGCGATCATGTTGGCAATCGCATTGCCGCCTGCTCCGCCGATCCCGATCACGCTGACGCGCGGGCGAATATCATCGCTCACCGCAGGTCCGATATTGATGCTCATCCGCTGGTCCTCCGCGTGCAAGAGATCAAATTTTAATCTAATTCCTGCGCATTTATCACCTGTGACATAATCATTGCAGAGATTTTATCCCGGCAAGACCCTTATCCACAGCATCGCTCGCTATCAGAAATACTCCTTGAGCGCACGCAGCAGCCGCGTGAGCACGGCGGTCAGCCCGGTTTCGCGCACCAGCACCTTGTAAACCCCGCCGCGCTTCGTCCCCAGCGCGCGAATATCGACCGGGTCATCCGCGGCATAGAGGCATAGCCCCGCCAGCGTGGTGAAGCCGGGCGCATGGTGCGCGTCGGGTAAGCCGGTAAGCTGCTGCGGCCGGCCAAGCCGCACGGGCTGGCCGAGAGCACTCTGCATGAAATCTGCAAGGCCAGCCAGCTCGGCGCCGCCCCCGGTCAGCACCACGCGCCCCCCCCGGCCGCCAGAAAATCCCGTGCTCTTGAGCGCTTTGCCGATCTCTTTGGCAAGCACAGCAAGCTCCAGTGTGACCACCGCGACAAGCTCGGCCCGCATGATCCGGTTCTTGTCGTCAGCCCCGCGCGCCAGCGGGCCGGGAGGAGCGCCGTCCGCGCCCTCGCCCGGACCATTGACCGGGATCAGCTCGCGGTGATCGGTCGGGCTGGCGATAGCCGATCCGGCCACACACTTAAGGCGCTCGGCCTGCGAGCGGCGAATGCCGAAGCTGCTCGCGATCGCATCGGTGATCGCCGCCGACCCCATCGGAATGGCGTGCAGGCCGAGCAACATCCCGCCAGCAAAGACTGCGACATTGGTGATGTCGGACCCGATCTCGACCATCGCGACGCCAAGTTCGCGCTCCTCGGGCGTCAGGCAGGCATGACCCGCCGCCAGAGGCGCAGCGACCACGCCCTCGACTTCGAGATGGGCGTTCTGCACCGCTTCGGTCAGGTTGCGCACCGGCGCGCCATCGGCGAGCATGACATGGATATCGACGCCGAGCCGTTCGGCATGCAGCCCGCGTGGATTGGCAACCCCGTGGGCGCCATCGAGCGTGTAATGCGCCGGCTGGGCGTGGAGCACCTTGCGGCCATCGGGCTGGATCATGTCCTGCGCTTCGATCAGCAGGGCCTCGACATCCTCATCCTCGATCCGCCGCCCGCCGATCTCGATGTCGACCGAGACCACATGGCTGGCGAGCCCGGCCCCGGAGCAGGCGATCCACACCGAGCGCACGGGGGTATTGGCGCTTTTCTCGGCGCGTTCGACCGCATCGCGGATCGCGTGGGCAGCGGCGGTCATGTCGGTCACGTAGCCGCGCTTGACCCCGGCGCTCGCACGGTGCCCGGAGCCGAGCACCTGCAATTCGCCATCGTCGGCCTCGCCCATGATCATCGCCGAGATGCGGAACGAGCCGATGTTCACCGCGGCATAGGTGCGGGCAAGGCGGCGCGCAGGAGCAGCCCGGGAGGACATCAGGTGGTCTCCCCGCCTTCTGGCGCGGCCACGACCTTGGTTTTGCCCGCCGTGTCGGGCAGGCGCAGATAGAGCCGCGGCGGCGAGCGCATGTCAAACGCCAGCACCTTGCCGCCGAGCAGACGGTTCTTGCCATCGAGCTGCGCGAATTTGACCAATGCGCTGGCAGCCTCACGCTCACCTTCCGGCAAGGCAAGCAGTTGCCCGGTGGTGAAGGTCAGGTTCCAGCGCCGGCTGCCGACCCATTCGGCTGCCTCAACCTTAGGCGCGAGCGCGGGGGCGCTGGCGAGCAGCGTCTCCAGCGCGACGGTCTGCTTGGCCGCCCCCGGCCCAGCCAGCCGCAGCATCCCTTTGCTCTTCTCGGCAGCGATGGGTTCGAGCTCGGTGCCGGTCTCGTCAATCAACATCAGCCGGTCCGCCCGTTCGAGCACCGCGTGCGGCTGGCGCTCGACGATGTCGATCGCGAGCGTGTGCGGTAGCTGGATCGAAACGCGGGCGTCCTTGACCCAGCGGAGCTTTTGCAGCTCCTCGCGCAGCTTGGCCACGTCAACATCGGGCATGGGCTGGTTGCGGACCGCGAGCGCGCGGGCATAGACCTGCTGCTCATCCATCCGGCTGGTGCCGGTCACCCGCACGTGACGCACGGCAAAACCCGCATCCGCCGCGATCTGCGCGACCTGCGCTTGCGCCAGCGCCGGTACGCCCGCGAGCGTGCCGATGACAAAGGCCACCCCCACCCCGCCGCCGACGATCATCGCCAGCCAGATGCGGGTCCATTGCTCCTCGGTGAAGGGCAGAAACCCCATAATCCGGTCGAGCACACCGCTCGCCGATCCGCGCGCCTTGCGCGCCACGAC
>JBJTTE010000106.1:0-9962 GCA_046080005.1 Erythrobacter sp. | reverse complement strand
TGTGTCAGTCGCCCTCGAATGCCATCAAGGCGCTCACTGTGATCCCCGCCTCCCGCAGCCGGTCCGCCCCGCCAAGGTCGGGCAGGTCGATCACGAACAACGCCTGTTCGACCACCGCTCCCGCCTTGCGCAGCAATTCCGCCGAGGCCAGCGCGGTTCCTCCGGTGGCGATCAGGTCATCGACAATCACGACTTTCTGCCCCGGTTCGATCGCGCCGGGGTCCATCTCGAGCCGGTCGGTCCCGTATTCGAGGGCATAGTCGATGCCGATGGTCTGGATCGGCAGCTTGCCCGGCTTGCGCACCGGGACAAAGCCGACCCCGAGTTGGACCGCGACCGCTGCGCCGAAGATGAATCCGCGGGCTTCCATACCGGCGATCTTGTGCGCGCCTGCTTGCGCGGCGGCGGCGGCGAGGTGGTGAACGCTCGCTGCCATGCCCTGATGGTGGCCAATCAGCGTGGTGATGTCGCGGAACTGGATTCCGGCATGCGGGAAATCTGGCACGGTGCGCACCAGCGTCTTGAGCTCGTCAAGCGAGAGCTGCGGCGATGTCATGTTGGAAAGCCCCTTTCCGATCCCTCAAAGCAGAGCGCCCCGCCATCCGCAAGGGATGACGGGGCGCGCGTGCAAATCATTGAAGATTGGGGATCAGGACTTCTTCGGCTTCAGCCCGGCCCAGATCTGTTTGTAGCTGAGAAACGCGAGTGTGGTCGCGAACAGCAGGAAGCCCAACACGAACCAGCCGGTCTGCTTGCGCTCCACCAGCGAAGGCTCGGCCGTCCAGGTCAGGAAGGCGGCCACGTCGGTCGCCATCTGCGGGATCGTCGCATTGGTCCCATCGGCATAGGTCACCTGCCCGTCAACCGCGAGCGGCGGGGCCATCGCAATGTTAACATTGGGAAAATGCTTGTTGAAGTAGAGGCCCGTCGGGGTCTCGAAGCCGACTTTGGCAGCCTTCTCCGCGTCGGGCTCACCATAGCCGGTCAGCAGCGAATAGACGTAGTTCGAACCGTCATGGCGCGCCTTGGCCATCAGCGAGAGGTCTGGCGGGATGGCGTTGTTGTTGGCCGCTGCCGCTGCAATCGCGTTGGGGAAGGGCATCGGGAAATAGTCGGTCGGCTCGCCCGGGCGAGTGTTCACCTCACCGGTCGCCGGATCGATGCCGGGAACGGTCCAAGTCGCGGCTTCCGCGTCAACCTCGGCCTCGGAATAGCTCAGATCCTGAAGGTCGCGGAACGCGACGAATTTCAGGCTGTGGCAGGCCGAGCAGACCTCTTTGTAGACTTGATAGCCGCGCTGCAGCTGGGCCACATCCCACTTGCCGAAGGGGCCGTCAAACGAGAAGCCGCCCTCGGGGCCGTGGCCGTGCTCGTAGAAGGCGTAGGATGGTTGCTTTTCCGCCGGGGGGCCGAAAGCCAGATTGTAGGCACCGGGCCCAAGCGACCAGAACACCACCACAAATGCGATGGCGAGGCCAGCGAGGATGCCTCCAAGACGAATAGACATGTCCGAACTCTCTCTCGTTATCGGTTCAGATTACGTGGGCGTGCTTCCGGTCGATTACTCGGCCGGTCGCAGCGAACCTCCAGGCAGGGTGCCAACGCTGCCGCCGTCAATGGCACCGGTGCGCGGACCTTCCCCGGCCTTGTCCTTGCCGAGCACCGCTTCGGTGATCGAGAAGGGGAGGGGCTTGGGCACTTCAATCTGGCTGACCAACGGCAGAATCACCAGGAAATGCAGGAAGAAATGGGCGGTAGCGATCTGGCTGAGCACCACGAAGGGTTCCTCCGCCGGCGCGCCGCCGCAGTAGAACAGCACCGCCATCGCCGGGATCAGGCCGAACCAGAAGAACCTGCGGAACAGCGGGCGATAGTGGCCCGAACGCACCGGGCTCTTGTCCAGCCAAGGCAGGATGAACCACAGCAGGATCGAGCCGAACATCGCGATCACGCCAAGCAGCTTGGCCGGGATGAGAACGATGCCGGTGAAGGGAATGCTGAGATCGCCGGTGAACGCACGCAGGATCGCGTAGAATGGCCAGAAGTACCATTCGGGCACGATGTGGGCGGGCGTCGAGAGCGGGTTCGCTTCGATGTAGTTATCCGGGTGGCCCAGCGCATTGGGCAGGAAGAACGCCATCGTGGTGAACAGGATCAGGAACACACCGAGACCGAAGCCGTCCTTGGCCGTGTAGTAAGGGTGGAACGGAACGGTGTCCGATTCCTGCTTCACTTCCACGCCGGTCGGGTTCGACGAGCCGGGGATGTGGAGCGCCCAGATGTGCAGGATCACCACCCCGGCGATCACAAAGGGCAGCAGGAAGTGCAGCGAGAAGAAGCGGTTGAGCGCGGCGTTGTCCGGCGCAAAGCCGCCGAGCAGCCAGATCTGGAGCGGTTCGCCCACCAGCGGGATCGCGCTGAACAGACCGGTGATGACCTGCGCGCCCCAGAAGCTCATCTGGCCCCACGGCAGCACATAGCCCATGAACGCGGTTGCCATCATCAGCAGGAAGATCACGACGCCCAGCAGCCAGATCATCTCGCGCGGCGCCTTGTACGAGGAGTAGAAGAACCCGCGGAAAATGTGCAGGTAAATCACAATGAAGAAGAAGCTCGCCCCGTTGGCGTGGGCGTAGCGCAGCATCCAGCCATAATTGACGTCGCGCATGATGTGCTCGACCGTGGCAAAGGCGACCATGCCGTTCGCGGCGTAATGCATCGCGAGAACGACCCCCGTGACGATCTGCACCACCAGGAAGAAGCCGGCGAGCACGCCGAAGTTCCACATGTAGTTGAGGTTGCGCGGCACCGGATAGCCGGCCCCGACTGCGTTGTAGACGAGGCGCGGCAGCGGCAGCTTCTCGTCCAGCCACTTGGTCAGAGCGGTTTGCGGTTCGTATTGCTTGGCCCAGGCGAAACTCATGGCGTTCTCTCGGCTTGTTCAGGGTTGAAGACGAAACTTTGAAATCAGGCTTCTAGCTACGCTAGCCTAGCCTACGCGGACGATGGTGTCGGAGGAAAATGCATATTCGGGCACCATCAGGTTCTTCGGTGCAGGGCCCTTGCGGATGCGGCCGGCAACATCGTAGTGCGAACCGTGGCAAGGGCAGAAAAATCCGCCGAACTCACCCTTGTTCTCGCCTTCCGCCGCACCGAGCGGCACACAGCCGAGGTGGGTACAGACCCCCATCGTGATGAGGAGGTCTTCATGGCCTTCCTTGGTTCGCTCTGCCAACGTCGCTGGGTCGCGCATATCGGCACCGTCATCAGCCTTGGCCTTGGCGATTTCCTCGGCGGTCAGACGCTTCACGAACAGGGGCTGCTTGCGGAAATTCGCCTTGATGCTCTGGCCCGGCTGGATTGCGCTCACATCGACTTCCGTGCTGCTTGCCGCAAGCACGTCTTCCGAAGGCGCCATCTGGGTAATCAGCGGGAAGAGCACCGAAGCCCCGCCGACACCCGCCGTGCTGAGCGCGGCAATGTGGATCCAGTCGCGGCGACGCACACCGTCAGTGCCGTCTGTAGGGGTGGTATCGGCTGTACTGGTAGCCATGTTATCTCACCTGCTCGTTTTGCCGCGGCGGTGCAAAACCCGCGCGGCTTGATGTTTATGTTCCGGCGGCACATGCCTCCGGTATAGTCCGTCCGATTGGTCCCCAGTTCCCTTCGTCGCCTGCGCGATAATCAAGCTCAGCTTGGAACTCAGGAGCGCAATTAACGGCAATCGATTCAGAATCCAACCGTGTTTTAGACAAGGCCCGTTCGCTCGCTTGCAACACCCGATCAGGGCAGGCCGATCATGTTAATCTGCCGACAATAATTGGCTTTGCCCGCTTGCGTCGCGCGCCTGTGCGAATGGTAACGCGTGACATCGCAGAATGTATCCCGCCCGATATCCGCAATGCTTCCGATCCCGGTCGCAGCCAGCCGGGCAAGGATGTAACCCGGCAGATTGAAGTGCCAGCGCGGCACCCCTTCGCGCGCCGGCGCGGCGACGAAAAACGGTTCGGCATCGGCGGCAAAATGTGCCCTGAATGGCGCGTCCACCTCGTAACTCGCCTGTGCAATCGTCGGACCTAGGACCGCCGCGACCTGCGCGCGCCGAGCCCCCAGGGCTTCCATTGCGGCAAGCGTGTTTTCCAGCACCCCGTCAACCGCACCGCGCCACCCTGCATGCGCCGCGCCCACTACCCCGGCCTCGCGATCGGCAAACAGGATCGGGCCGCAGTCGGCGGTGACGATGCCGAGCACGATGCCCGGGGTCGCCGTCACCACAGCATCAGCCACCGGACGCCCCTCGGCGGCATCGTCCCATGCCGCAGTCACCGTCACGACATCGGGCGAATGCACTTGGTGGGGTGCTGCCAGACGGCCTGCAGGCAGGATGCTCAAGGCAGCTGCAGCACGCAATGCGCGGATCTCGGCCCCGTCACCCGGACCGCCGAAACCGAATTGGTGTATGCCGCCCGCGCTCCCGAAAAAGCCGTGTGGCACCCCCGCAAGCAGCGGCGAGGTTTCGCTCTGGAAACCGCTCATCTCAGCTCTCCAGCGAGCGGCTCACCTGCTCAAATGTATCGCGCGAGAGATTGCCCGCCGCCATGATCCGCTCAAGCTCAGCCTTCATCAGGGCGGCCCGACCCGGCTCGATCCGCCGCCAGCGGCCAAGCGAGGGGACGAACCGCGCGGCGGTCTGCGGGTTGATCGGATCAAGCGCGAGGATCATGTCGGCGATCATCCGGTAGCCTTCACCATCGGCGGCATGGAAGCCCTTCGGATTGCCTGCGAAGGCCATGTGCAAGGAGCGCACGCGGTTGGGGTTCTTGAGGGTAAAGTCGGGATGCCCGGCCAGCGCACGGACATGGGCAATCACCTGCGGGTGGAGCGAGAGCGCCTGCAAGGTGAACCACTTGTCGATCACCAGCGGATTGCCATGGTAGCGGTCGTAGAAGGCGGCGAGCTTGGCTTCACGCTCGGGCGAGGCAAGGCCGCACAGCACCATCAACGCGCCCTGCCGGTCGGTCATGTTGTCAGCCGCATCATACTGCGTTGCCGCCAGCGTGGCGGCGCGCACCGGGTCGGCAGCCGCGATCAGGGCAAGCGCCGTGGTCTTGACCTTGCGTGCGCCCCGGCCTGCCGGATCATCAAGCGTCACTGCCGACGTGCGGGCATGGAGCGCGTTCAACTCATCCGCGAGCGCTGTGCCGATCGCTGCCTTCAGCCCCTCGCGCGCCGTGTGGATCGCGCCGGGATCCGCAAGCCGGGTTCCGGTCGCCATCGCTTCGAACAGGTAGGTCTCGGACGGGAGCACCAGCAATTCGCCGCGCATCGCATCTTCGAGCGCGTTGTCGGCAAGGCTCGCGCGGAAGGCACTGATGATCGCCGCCTCGCCTGCCGCCTGTTCACTGCCTGACAGCGCGCCGCTCGCCGTGCCCACCAGATGGCTAACCGCGAGTTCCTGCAAGGCTTCGGACCGGGCAAAGGGGTCATTGTCATGCGCGGCGAGGAACATCAGGTCTTCGCGCGCCAGCGCACGCTCGATCACCACCGGAGCGGTGAAGCCGCGGTTGATCGAGACCACCGGATCGGGCGCGCAAAGTGCAAAAGTAAAGGTCTGCTCCGCCTCGTTCAGCACGATCAATTCTTCGCCCCCGAGCACCCCGCCGCGCGAGTGAACCGCCACCTTGAGTGGGATCGGCATCGGGAGCTTGTCGGGCTGGCCGGGGGTGACCGGCACAGTCTGCTTGAGCGTCAGGGTCAGCGTATCGCCCGCGACCTCATGCGCTGCAGACACGCGCGGTGTGCCCGCTTGCCCATACCAGCGCCGGAACTGGGCAAGATCAATCGCCGCCCCTTCCTCGATTGCGCGCACGAAATCTTCGCAGGTCGCCGCTTCGCCGTCATGCCGGTCGAAATAGAGATCGGTTCCCGCGCGGAACCGTTCGACCCCCACCATGCTGCGCATCATGCGGATCACCTCGGCGCCCTTGTTATAGACGGTCGCGGTATAGAAGTTGCTGATCTCGCGGTAGCTGTCAGGCCGGATCGGGTGCGCGAGCGGCCCGGCATCCTCGGGGAACTGTGCCCCGCGCAGGATACGGACGTCCTCAATCCGCTTGACCGCTTCGCCGCGCATGTCCTGTGAGAACAGCTGATCGCGCAGCACTGTGAAGCCTTCCTTGAGGGAAAGCTGGAACCAGTCGCGGCAGGTAACGCGGTTGCCTGACCAGTTGTGGAAATATTCATGCGCGATGACCCCTTCGACTGCATCGAAATCGGCATCGGTAGCGGTGTCGGGGTCAGCCAGCACATATTTGGTGTTGAAGACGTTGAGGCCCTTGTTCTCCATCGCCCCCATGTTGAAATCGCTGACCGCGACGACGTTGTAGAGATCCAGATCATATTCGCGGCCGAACACCTGCTCGTCCCACGCCATCGAACGGTGGAGCGATTCGAGCGCGTGATCGGTGCGTTCGAGGTCTTCCTTGCGGACCCAGATATTGCATTCAACCGAGCGCCCGGAGCGGGTGGTGAAGGGCTTCGAATTGGCCACCAGATCCCCTGCGACCAGCGCGAAGAGATAGGAAGGCTTGGGCCAGGGATCGTGCCACTCGGCCCAATGCGAGCCATCGGCATTCTCGCCCGCGGCCACGCGGTTGCCATTGCAGAGCAGGATCGGGAAGGCGGCTTTGTCTCCTGCCATCCGCACAGCGTAGACCGAAAGCACATCGGGCCGATCAGGGAAGAAGGTGATCCGGCGAAAACCCTCGGCCTCGCAGTGGGTGCAGAGCATCCCGCTCGAGGCATAGAGGCCCATCAGCTGGGCGTTGGCGCTGGGGTTGATCACGGTGACGATGGTCACAGCGTGCTTCGCGCCCGGCAGGGTCACGATCAGATCGGGGCCGTCCATCCGCCAATCGGCAGGGGCGCCATCGACGGTGACGCTTTGCGCGGTCAGACTATCGCCGTGGAGCCGCAATTCGGGTGACGCATCGGAAGCGGGGTTGCGCTCGACAGCGAGTGTCGCGGTGACAGTGGTCGCTTCAAGGCCGAGCTGGAAATCGAGGTGAATGCTCGGCACCGACCAAGGGAAAGGGGTGTAATCCTCGCGCCGGATCAGCGGCGGCTGGGCAGGGGTGGCTGGGGCGTCGTCGGGGGCGATCGGGTTGTGTGCAATGTCCATGCACCCCGATTTAGGTTGATTCGCCGCGCGGTCCAATCTTTAGCTGCGCCGCATGTCGCGTTTGTTGATCTTTGGGCTCGGCTACACGGCGGGGCGTATCGCTGCAGTCGTGCGCGAGCGCGGTTGGCACGTGCGTGCTACGGGAAGCGCAGGCGATATCGGTTTTGCGGATCGGGATGCTGTTTTGGCGGCGTTGGACGAGGCGAGCCATGTGCTTTCCTCGGTGCCGCCCGACCGCGCGACGGGTAGTGATCCCGTGCTTGATGCCTATGGCGGCGCGCTAGTCGGCAAGGCGCTTTTCTACCTCTCCTCGACCGGGGTCTATGGCGACAAGGCGGGGGCTTGGGTAGACGAAGCGACGCCGACGATTGCGCAGTCCGGAGACGGCCGCAGGAACGCACGCGCCGAGGCTGATCTCGCGTGGCTCACAATGGGCGCGCGGGTGTTCCGCCTGCCCGGGATATACGGGCCGGGGCGCAGCGCGCTTGACCGGGTGCGAGAGGGCAAGGCGCGGCGCATCGACTTGCCCAAGAACGGGCCGAGCCAGGTGTTCAGCCGGGTCCATGTCGATGACATTGTTAGCGGCGTGGTTGCTGCCCTGACGCAGGATGCTCCCCCGGGGGCGTATAATCTCGGCGACGATTGGCCTTCGAGTGGGAATGAAGTCACCGAGCACGCCTGCCGGTTGCTTGGGGTGGAACCGCCGCCGCTGGAGGCACTGGAGGACGCCAACCTCTCGGAGATGGCGCGCGGGTTCTACATGGAGAACCGCCGTGTCGCCAACGGCAAGGCCAAGCGGGTGCTGGGGTGGTCGCCGAAATACCCGACCTATGTCGAGGGGCTGGAGTCCTTGTGTGCGCCTAGAGCGGTTTCCGACCAACCTGACCCACCCTGACGGAGCCCAATTCGGCCCGCCCCGGCGGGGTCGCGTTCTGAAGCCCGCTGGCGTCGTCACGCCGCTTGCAGGGGCAACCACGCCCCTGAACCAGCCACTGCCGCGCGCCATTCCTGTCCAGCGGACTTCTGAACGCGATCAGGGTGGGTCAGGTTGGTCGGAAACCGCTCTCAAGCGCCGGCGGGCGCATCCGCGCCCGCGGCCCTGCGGGCCGGGTCAGCGTGCTACTTCGTCTGTTTGGAGCGTAAGGCCAACCCCATCCCCAGCAGCGCGAGCGCCATCCCGCCTGCCGACAGCGCGTCCCACTGGAAACCCTCGAACAGGGTCGACAGCAGCATCGCCACACACACCGTGACGATGGCATTATAGGCGGTGCGCCCCGCACCGATTTCGCGCACCAGACTATAGTGCAGCGGGAAGGTCACAACCGATCCGATCAGCGCCAGATAGGCTGTGCCTGCCCAGAACTGCCACCCAGCGGGCACGACCGGCGCGCCCTCTGTCGCCAGCGCATAGGCCAGATCAAAGGCGGTGCCATAGAGCATCCCCCAGGCGAGAAAGCTCACCATCGGCACCGCGCGCCCGACATCATTGGCCTGGACCACATTGGCCAGCGAGGCTGCGAGCATGCCCCCGATCGCCAGAGCGATGCCAAGGCCGACGTTCCCGCCGAGCGGCGCGGCGTGCCATTCGTGCACCAGCAGCATCGCCACACCCGCGATTGCCACCAGGCTCCCGCCGATAAAGCCGCCCGCCGTCCGCTCACCAATGAACAGCCGCGCGAAGATCGCATTGGGCACCATCAGCAGCGCAAACATGGCCGCGACGATGCCCGAGGTAATGTGCTGTTCGGCATGGCAGACGAACAGGAAATTGCCAGAGAACTGTGCGATGCCCACACCCAGCGCCAAGAGGTGCTCAGGCCGGTTGAGCCGCAGGCGGTTGCCCATCGCCACCGCCAGCGCGAACAGCGCCGGGGTCGCCAGCATGAAGCGGTAGAACACGCCCCATCCAGCCGGCACATCGCTGATCTGGCCGGTAATGACAAACCAGGTCGAACCCCAAATCGTGCCAGTCAGCAAGAAGGGGATCAGCACCTTGGGGCTGAGCATCGACGGCGCGGATAGGGCCGTCATAGCGCGGCAATCGCCTTGCCGAGCGCCTGTGCATCCTCTGGGCGAGTGTTCCATGCGGTGACGAAACGCGCCGATGTCGCGCCCCAATCATAGAAGGCAAAATCCTGCGCCCGCAGAGCGGCCCGTTCCGCTTCGCTAACTTGCACGAACAACTCGTTCGCCTCGACAGGGTGAAGCAGCCGTTCACCGCACCCGGCGGCAACCTCGCGCGCTGCGGCATTGGCGTGACTGGCATTGGCGAGCCACAGATCGTCCTCGAGCATCGCGAGGATTTGCGCCGCGAGATAGCGGCCTTTGCATTGCAAGTGGCCCGCGCGTTTGCGGCGGTAGCGGACCTCGGCGGCGCGCTCTGGATCGAACAGCACCACCGCCTCGGCCCCCATGCCGCCGTTCTTGATGAAGCCGAAGGCGAGACTGTCGACGGGACCAGTTGCAGCACGTGCTGCCGCTTGCGCCGAACCGCCCAGAAACGCCGCCGCATTGGCAAAGCGGGCGCCGTCCATATGCAGGCCGAGCCGCCGCTCGCGCACAAAGTCGCCCAGCGCCGACAGCTCGGCAGGCGCATAGGCGCGGCCATATTCACTCGCCTGCGTAATCGCGATGGCGTGGGGCTGGACCTGATGCACATCGTCACGGATCGGGTCGATCAGCCCGGCAATGTCGGCAGGGGTCAGCTTCGCCCCTTCACCCTCGGCTAACATCAGCTTGGCACCGTGAAGGTAGAAGCCGGGCGCGCCGCCCTCGTCGACCT
>JBJTTE010000105.1:0-4156 GCA_046080005.1 Erythrobacter sp. | reverse complement strand
GGGCTGGAGAAGCCAAGGTCGCCATCAATGCCACCCGAAACATTGAGGAAGGTGGTTTCACGGAACGAGCGGGTCGGCACGTCGATGAAATTGATCATCGCAGGTGTGATGCTGCCCTCGGGGCCAAACAGATTGAAGGGCACGCAGCCAGCGGCCGATCCGGCCGGACAGCCCGCCACACCCGAACGTACGCGGCTCAAAAGGCCCCAGCCCGTGCGGGCCTCGGAGCCATTGCTGCGACCATAGGTGCCGTGAACGTCCCAGTTAAGCGAGTCGCTGATCTTGCCACGCAGACCGCCGGTCAGGTTGAACATGTCGGTTTCAAAGGTCTGGACGCGCGGCCCAGCCTCGGAAAACCGACGCAGTACCGCGACAGTCACCGGGGTGCCAGCGGCAATTGCCGTGCCACAATTGGTACCAGCCGGAATGCCGCTACCCGTTACACCAACAGCAGCGTTACACAGGAAGTCGCGCTGCTGCGCAGACAGGAACGGGCTGTTGAGCGGGGTGGTAACAGTGCTGCCAAATACGCCCGAGCTCGCGAGGTTCACTTCAACGATGCTCTTGACGTACATGCCTTCAGCGTAGGCTTCGACACCATCAGTGATTTCGTAATTCGCCTGGGTGTAGATGCTGTAGCGTTCTTGCGGGGTCTGGAACAGGTTGAGCGGGTTGAAGTTGAAGTTGTTCTGCGCACCGGCGGCAAAACCAAGGCCGTCTGCGGTCACGCGACCACTGAAGGGGAAGTCGATCGACGCAGGGGCTGCGGTCGGCGAGCCCTGCGGAAGACCGGTCACCGAGCTGAGCGCCTCGCGGGAGATGGCGCGGTTGCCCTGCAACACAGGCTGGGTCTTGGTGTAGTTGAAGTTCAGAACAGCGTTGCCGCGCCCATCATCGAAATTGGCGCCCATGGTGAGGTCAGCAACGAAGGTTTCGCCGTCACCGCGCTGGGTGATGCCTTGAGCAAACCGGGCGTCAAACCCGCTGAAGTCGCTGCGGGTCACGAAGTTCACAACGCCCGCGACGGCGTCCGCACCGTATACGGTGCTGGCACCGCCGGTCAGAACGTCAACGCGCTGAAGCAGCGCAATCGGGATCACGTTAAGGTCAACCACCGCGTCGGTGTCGCGCGGGGTGACGCGGCGACCATTCAGCAGGACCAGGTTACGGTTGGTGCCCAAGCCGCGCAGGTTGACGCGTGCCGAACCATTGTTGCCGTTGTTGGTCTGCGACCCGATGGAGGCGACGGCCGAAGGAAGCTGACGCAGAACCTGCTCGATCGAAACCGGCTGCTGGAAAGCAATATCGTCTTCGCTGACGAAGGTAACCGGGCTCGAGAGCTCAATGTTCGGGTTGGTGATGCGCGAACCGGTAACGATGATGTCGGAATCGGCAGCCTCTTCAGCGGTCGAAGCCACGTCGTCCGATTCGGTCTGGGCGGATGCTGGTGCGGCGAAGATGGCGCCTGCCATAATCGTGCCAGCAAGGAGCGATGCCTTGTGGAAGCGTTGCATTGTGAGTCCCTCTATGTGCGGACACGCCATGCGTCCGGCACTAAGGTGCCTCTCCTAGGTCAATCGCCCTTGCCGCTGCAATCTGCCGATTGCACTTTTGAGACACTTACGTTGGCGCTGTTGCAGATCAGATACACTTTGGTGGATTGCAATCTGTAGGGGATTCGCGATACCGCCTGCGCGGGTCCACTTGGGAGAGTGTCAATGCAACGTCCGCCAACCAAATCTCTGTCCTCAAGGCGCGCGCTTGGCCGGCTTGGTCGGAATACCGTGGTCCTGACACTCGCCGTGACCGGTGGGCTGGCTGCCATGGCACAGCCCGCGCCCAAGCCATCGGCGGATTTGGTGGATGAGTTGGAGGCGTGCCGCGCGCTGCCAAGCGAAAGCGAAAGACTGGCCTGCTACGACGCCAAGGTTGGCGCACTTTTGGGCGCGGTGGAGGCGGGCGATGTGCGGCTAGTCGACCGCGAGCAAGTGCGAAAGACCCGGCGACAACTGTTCGGTTTGACCGTGCCAGAGATCGATATTCTCAAGGACGATGAGAAGGACAAGGCGGCGGAGGAAGACAGCGCCAACCGCTTCGAAACGACCATTGCGAGCGGTCGTCAAGTTGGACCTGCGACATGGCGCTTTACCACGGTGGAGGGCGCAGTCTGGGAGATCAACAGTCCGCGACGCACGCTTGCTCCGATCAATCCCGGTGACACGGTGGTCTTCAAGAAGGCATCGCTGGGCGCTTACTTCATCCGCATCAACAATGGGCAGATGGGCGTTAAGGGCAAGCGCATTCAATAGCCTGAGCCTGCCGCACCAAATGAAAGGGGGCTCGGCGCACTCGCCTCGCCCCCTCTTCCTGCTTGGTAGATGGCGTCGAATTTACAGTCCGCCCGGACCGCAGTCGTTGGCGAGGTAATCGAGCATCTTGGTGTAGATCTGCTGCTGATGCGTATACATCAGCGTGTTGTAGAAGTGATCGGCGCCTTGAAGGGTAATGAACTCGCCCGTCTTGCCGGCTGCCTGGAATGCCTTCTGGTACTCCTTGAAGTGGTAATATTGTACCCGGCGGTCAACGTCGCCGTGGATCATCAACAGCGGGATGTTCACCTTGGCGATCTCATTCATCGGGTTGATCCCGATTGTCCCGCGGCGACGCTCCCACTCATCAAGCGCCTTGAACTGGGGGTCGCGGCGGCCAAGATACTGCTTTTGAGGATTGGCCACCGCCGCGCCAGCAATGGCGCATTGGTACAGCTGTTCATCGCGGCTGAGCGAGACCAGGGCGGAGTAGCCCCCGTATGACCAGCCAAAGAAAGCGACGCGATTGGGATCGACCAGCCCCTGATCGATCAGATATTTAACGCCGTCATCCTTATCATCCTGCATTCTGAGGCCGCGCTCGCCATAGCCTGCATCAAAGTGTTTCTGGCCCCAGCCCACCGAAATGCGCTGATCGGGATGGAGCACCATGTAGCCCGCGTTGGCGAGCATCGCGCCCCATTCATCATAGCCGACCATGCCATTGACCTGCGGGCCGCCATTATGCTGGACGATCAGCGGAAACGGCCCCTTGCCCTTGGGAATGGTGATCCAGGCCGGGATCATCAGGCCGTCGCGCGCCGGAAAGCGGATATACTTCACATCGGCGAGCTGGTCGGGATTGACGAGCGGGTTGCGGCTGCCGAGCTTGGCGAGCTTTCCGTCCTTCACCAGCCAGAACGAACCCGGATCGTGCGGCCCTTCATTGCCAACAACCATGGATTTGCCATCCAGCGAACGGATTGAGATAGAGACTTGCCAAGCGTGGGGAATTTGCGTCTCGAGCGCCTCGTAGAGCGCCTTCTCATCCTCGTCGAACCAGTGGCGTTGGAACTTCTCGCCGGGGAAGAGCGCGGCCGCAAGCTTGCCATTGCCGGGGATGGAATGGCGCTGGATGCCCATCACAGCGGCATCCTCGGCCTGGAACAGCTTCTTGCCGACCTTGCCGGTGGTGAAGTCAAACTCATACAGAGCCGACTTGTCTTCACCGTTCAAGTTGTCGATCAAATAGCCGAGGTTGGGGTTTGTGGGATCAAAGCCTGCAATCCCGACAAACCCGCCAAGGATCCGATAGAGGTTCTTGGGATCATTGAGATCCAGCTCCTGGTAGCGTGTCCACTCATTATCGCCCGGCTTGCGGTAGTAGGAGATGACCTTACCCGCTTCCGCGTCAACCACCTGCGTAAAGCGCGGGTTGCCCTCATCGTCCCAGGTATCGACCGAGCGGTACTTGGGTGTGCCGCGCAGGACCAGCTGGCGGGAACCGGTCTTGAGGTTGAACTTGTAGTAGTCGCGCGGCCGGACGGCGAGCAGAGGGTCGACCCTGCTGTTGTTCGGGACGGCACCGCCGGTAGCAATCAGCACGTGATCGGGATCATTCGGCAGCGTGTTGACGATGCTGAAGTTGCCATCGATGTTGGTGAACTTGTTGGCCGACAGGCTATAGGCATAGGCGCGGTAATCGCGGACATCATCTTCCGGGCCTTTGACCGTCTTGCGGTTGACCTGCCATGCGGTGCCGAAGATCACATCATTGCTCACCCAACGTGCGCTGATGATCTCCATCGGATCTGCGGCGAGGCGGCGGAGCGGCTTGGTGAGATCGT
>JBJTTE010000104.1:0-5279 GCA_046080005.1 Erythrobacter sp. | reverse complement strand
CCGAACTGCACACTGGCGAGATCAGCGCCGCGACCGGAACAATGAGACGCGGCGCTTTGGCGGGTATGAAATCGGTCTCCTCGCTCTTCCCCGGCAATTGGTAAAACCCGCCGCCAACATCAGCCGCACCGACGCCCATCTTGCGGAAGCCAGGGTCCCAGGTGTCGAGAAAGGGATCAAGGGCTGCGGGCGTCTCCCGAAAGCGCACCAATTGGCGATAGCCCGGAAACTGGATGTCCTTGTCGGTCAGGCGCGAGAGGATCGCATTGCCACATTCGTTCCCCCCTTCGTTGTCACGCAAGTCCACGATCAGCCCGCGCGCACCTGCGAGGCTGTCAAGGCGCTCGTCGAGCCAGCTCTTCCAGTCCCACTTGGTGTTGTACATCACCCAGGTTGGCATCGTGAGAATGGCCACATCGCCGCGCATCTCCCACGTCCACAGCGGGGTATCCGTGCCATTGTCCTCGGGAACCTTGATCCCTTTCTGCCGGGTGGCAAGATCAATTGCTGGTAGCTCAGCGGCGAACTCGCTCCCATCGGGCCGTTGGGCCGTGATGCGGTGGACGCCGTCCTCCGGGGGCAGCAGCAGCCCTTGGTAGATGGCGAAATATTCGTAGGTATCAGTGTTGCGCATCTCGAGCTGCACGCGGCGTTTGGCATCATTGTGGCCGTCTGCCCGGGTGTAGGGTAGCAAGCGATAGAGAACATCGGACACAGGCAGACCGTTCAGACTGATAATCCGCGTACCCGCCGCAAGCTTGCCTTTGCCGCTCAGATCTTGCGTCACGACCATTGCGTCGCCGAGCCAGGCAAAGCCGAAAGGCACCCGGGTTGGCCGGTCGAACAACTCGGCCACGACGGCACCGGACTGGTTATAAAAATTGCACTGGGTATGTCCGCAGCGGATTGTCGAGAGGAAGCGCTGGGTGGCAAGAAATCGCTCGGCGCGGGTTTCAGCACGGGCGAGCGCCATGTCGAGGCAAATGAGCCCGCTCTCGATCTCACGCGGGGTGTTGTAGCGATGAAGCCCCGGATGCAGCTGCAGCGCGCCGCGCAAAATCGTCATATCGTCAGGTACGGTGCCGCCCTGCGCGACAGCCGCTCGGGCACCGAAAGGCAGCGAGAGCATCGCACTCCCCACAGCCGCACCGCTCAGGAACCTTCGTCTGTCCAGCATGATTGCCTCCATGTATGGGGCTGTCCATGGCAGGACCGGGCAGACCATGCGCTGCAAAAGGCAAAAGCCAGCGAACTATTCGTGTTTTGAGACGTGCCTGAGCCGATAGGCGGACGGGGTGCAGCCATATTCCGCGCGAAAGGCGCGATTGAAGCTCGCCTTCGAGCTGAAGCCTGCCGCGATGGCGAGGTCGAGCAGATCCGCACTGCTTCCGTCGGCCAGCGCTTCGGCCACGGTTTCGCAGCGCAGCTGGTTGATGAAGGTCGCAAAGTTGACCCCCAACCCTTCATTGAGCGCGCGCGAAAGATAGGCCGTGTTGGTGCCGAGTCTTCGAGCGAGCAGCGCAAGACTGAGGCCGGGATCGGTATGCCAACTTTGCATACGGGTGGTTGTCGCCCACTCCGTCCCCAAAGCCTGCCAATCCCGCTCTGGCGATGGCTCGACTGCCAGAACCGGTGCTATCGGAAAGCGCCGGTCCGCATGGCGCAGGCCCTGCACACCCAAGAACAGGGCAATCGCCGCAATCGCGACATAGAGCCCCATCAGCCCTTTGTAACCCAGCGGCGCTAGGAAGTCCCAGACCCCGAACAGGGTCCAGACGCCGAGCAGGATGAACAGCGTTGCCATCGCCTGACGGAGCCATCCGAGGGCAAAGCGATGCTCGTCGGCCACATGCTGGGGAAGCTCGGTCCTGTACGCTGCGATGAGGCGCGCGCTGGCCGTGCCATAGGCGGTGAGGCCGATCATCACGCCAAGTCCGGTCAGCACACCATAGGCCTCGCCCTGCCGGTCCAGCCATTCGTTCTTGAACGGTTGGCGCAGGGCCACGAAGCAGACCGCGAGATAGCCGAACTGGACCAGCCCGGGTAGCAAATGGCGCCAGCCATGCGGCGGCCAGTGGCCACGGAGCAGGGCATGGACATAGAGCCAGAACAGCGGAGCGACAGCCAGCGTGATCGATACTGGTACAAAGCTCAGCCAACGCCACTGGTCGTAGAAACCTGCAAACCCGATCATCCATGGCGTGATGATCCCCGCGAGTACCACCAGCAGGGCCGCAAGGCTCCGGTTGGATATGCGGTTTTCCAGCGGTTGGGCCAGCGCGGCTGCGATCAGCAACAGCTGGATAAACGCGACCAGCAGCAGCGCCGTGCGCCAACCGAAGGCGAGCTCGTTCAGCACCGCGATGGACCTCGATAAGCCGATGCGATGCCGATCATGACCAGTTTCGCATTAGACCGGCCTCGCTCGGCCTAGGCCCGGATCCGGTCCCACTCGGCGAATTCATAGGCGATGGAGCCTTCAACCAGGCGCTCCCAGATATCGGCAATGACCGGACCCGGGATCCCGCGCGCCTCTGCCTCGGCAACAGCGGCGGCAATCACGCGGGCCTTCCTCGCCTCGTCACGCACCGCCTCGCGCGCCGGCTTAATCCGGGCAGCCGCGCGCATGTAGCCGAACCGCTCAGCCAGCAGCGCCACCAGTTGCTCATCGACCGCATCGACCCCTGCACGAACGTCGGTCATGGTCTGGCAGGCTTCGGGCGCTTTGATGGCAGGCTCAGGCATTAGTTGGAACTTCCAAGGTAATCGCGCCGGAACGTGGCGGCAAAATCGGCAAAATCCCCCGCCGCAATGGCATCCCGCATCCCCTCCATCAAGGCCTGATAGAAGCACAGGTTGTGCTCGGTCACCAGCATTGCGCCCAACATCTCGCCCGACTTCACGAGGTGGTGGATATAGGCCCGGCTATAGGTGCTGCAGACCGGGCAGGTGCAGCGCTCGTCGAGCGGTCCGTTGTCCTCGGCAAAGCGGGCATTGCGCAAGTTGAGCGGCCCGTTCCAGGTGAACGCCTGCCCGTTACGGCCAGAGCGTGTCGGCAGGACGCAATCGAACATGTCGATGCCGCGCTCAACCGCGCCGACGAGGTCATCGGGCTTGCCCACACCCATCAGGTAGCGCGGACTGTCGGCAGGGAGCATGTCGGGGGCATAATCGAGGACGCCAAACATCGCTTCCTGCCCCTCGCCTACCGCAAGCCCGCCCACCGCATAGCCATCGAAGCCGATATCGGTGAGCACGCCCGCACTGATCCGGCGCAGGTCCTCGTGCAGCGCGCCCTGCTGGATGCCGAACAGCGCCGCGCGCGCGGCATGTGCGTCGCCTACGTCAAAGCCCTCGCGGCTGCGCTTGGCCCAGCGCATCGACAATTCCATCGACGCGGCGATCTCGTCGCGTGGGCGATCAGCGCGCGGGCATTCGTCGAAGGCCATGACAATATCCGATCCCAGCAGCCGCTGGATTTCCATGCTGCGCTCGGGGGTCAGCATGTGCTTCGAGCCATCGAGATGGCTACGAAATTCCACGCCCTGTTCGGTGAGCTTGCGCAGCTCGGACAGGCTCATCACCTGATAGCCGCCGGAATCGGTGAGGATCGGGTGGGGCCAGTTCATGAAGTTATGCAGCCCGCCTAGGCGCGCAATCCGCTCCGCGCCGGGACGGAGCATCAGGTGGTAGGTATTGCCGAGGATGATGTCGGCGCCCGTCGCTCGCACGGCTTCGGGCTTCATCGCCTTGACGGTTGCTGCGGTGCCCACGGGCATGAAGGCAGGTGTGCGGATTTGTCCGCGCTGCATCGCGATCGTGCCAGCGCGCGCCTTGCCGTCAGTGGCGTGGAGAGAGAAGGAAAAGCGAGGCGCCGTCATTGCGCCAGCGCCCCTAGCCTTCGCGCGCGGTGCTGTCACGCGCGCAACAAAAGAGGGCAGAGACCGCGCGGGTGCGGCCCCTGCCCTGTCACGTCGCTTCGATTGCCTTAGAAGGCGTAAAGCAAGCCGACGGTCGCACGAGTTGAATCGAAGGCGATGGTGTCGACGCCCGCACGCATGCGGACCGCGCCGTCACCCAGGCCAAACTCGACGCCAGCGCCAACGAGGTAGTCGCCGTCAGTATCATCAAAGCCCACAACCGCCGGCGTGACGAAACGGCTGAAATCGAAATCGACTTCCTGATAGCCACCGCGCACGAACAGTTTGGCATTGTCGCCAACGCGCACACCGGCACGGGCGGCAATGCCATACTCGTTGTCGATGGTGCCGTCGCCGATGTGGTAATTGCCCTCGGCACCGACGAAGAAGGTCTCGCCGACCGGAACGTCGACGCCAGCAACGATCCCGTAGATGCCGCCATCATCACCAGGCAGGCCGATGCCGAGATCGTGAAACCCGGCCGAAGCCCCGACATAGGGTTCCACCTTGGCTGCTTCGGTCGACTGCGCCTGCGCCGCCGCGGGAAGAGCGATCGCGCCCATCGCGGCGAGCGTGGTGAAAACGATTTTCTTCATGATTTTTCCGTCCTTTTTCTAACCTGCCGCAAGGGGTGCGGCGGTGGGCAAGGACTAGGAATCAGCACTTTGCCGCGTAATGAACGAACAGACAGGTTACCATTCATGTCCGTTCATCGGGCATTTATTTCGGACTAACACACGAAATCGTCAGACCAAGGTCATTCGCGCAGGCGCCACCCGGTCCGGAAAATCACCGCGATAATCACCACGCATAGGGTCAGGAATCCGAGCGTCAGCCCCAGCGACACCGCAATCGGTACGTCAGACACGCCGTAAAACGAATAGCGTAGCCCGCTCACCAGAAAGGCGATTGGATTAGCGAGCGCCACCGAATCCCACGGCGCAGGCAGATCGCGGATCGATTAGAAAGTGCCGCCAAGGAAGGTCAGCGGGGTGAGGATCAGCAAGGGAATGATCCCAAGCTTCTCAAAGCTGTCAGCCCAGATACCCAGAATGAAACCGAACAGCGCAAAGCTGGCCGCCACCAACATGATGTAGACACCGGCAAGCAGCGGATATTTGATCTCGTAATCGACAAAGAACGTTGCCGTGCCGAGGATGATCGCGGCAAGGATCAGCCCTTTGGTCGCTGCTGCTCCGACAAACCCGGCAAGCGTTTCGGCGACGCCTACGGGCGCGGAGAGCAACTCGTAGATCGTGCCCGTGAACCGCGGCATGTAAATGCCGAAGCTCGCATTGCTGGTGGTCTCACCCAAGAGTGTCAGCATCAACAGACCGGGGATAATGAAGGCGCCGTAAG
>JBJTTE010000103.1:0-2583 GCA_046080005.1 Erythrobacter sp. | reverse complement strand
GGTGCGCAGGACTGCCACCATGTCGAAGGCGGTGCGCATACGGGTGACATTTCCGCCGCCATGATCGCCGACGCCGGTGCGCAATTCGTGATCCTCGGCCATTCCGAGCGCCGCCAGGACCATCACGAAGGCGATGCCTTGGTGCGCGCCAAGGCGCAAAGCGCGCTGGCTGCTGGCCTCAAGATCATCATGTGCTGCGGTGAAAGCGCCAAAACCCGCGAATCGGGCAAGGCCGTCGCTTTCGTAAAGGGCCAGCTCAAGGCCTCGCTTCCGCTGGCCCAGGACATTCCCGCCGATATCAGCGAGCGGGTGACAGTCGCCTATGAGCCGATCTGGGCAATTGGCACCGGCAATGCGGCGACCACTGCTGACATTGCCGAGATGCACGGGGTTATCCGTGCGCTGCTGGTCGAGCTGTTCGGCGAGGAGCAGGGCCGCGAGGTGCGCATCCTCTACGGCGGCTCGGTCAAGCCCGACAATGCGGCGGAGATTTTCGCGGTGCCCGAGGTCGGCGGAGCGCTGGTCGGGGGCGCCAGCCTGACAACTGACAGCTTTATGGGCATCGCGCACGCCGCAAGCGAACCCTTCGAGAACTAGCCTCCGACCGCACGCCATCGATAGCGAGCGCTCGCGGGCTTGCCCCGGGGCCGCCACATCCCTAAATGGCCACGTAAGATTTTAATCAGGCGACGGGGGTCGCCCCCCGCTACGAGATCGTTCCATGTCCTTGTTCATCTTCCTTACCGTGATTCAGGCCTTGGTGGCCGCGGCGCTGGTTGGCGTTGTCCTGATGCAGCGTTCCGAAGGCGGCGGGCTGGGGATCGGGAATAGCCCGGGCGGCGCTTTCGCCGCGCGCGGGGCAGCGGACTTTTTGACCCGCTCGACCAAGTGGCTGGCGATCGCGTTTGTGACGCTCTCGATCGTGCTCGCTGCCTTGGCGGTGCGCGAAAGCCGGGTGGGCGGGGTGACCTCTACGCTTGATCGTGATGTTCCCGCGGCGCCCAAGCCTGATCTGCTCGCCGATCCAGCTCCCCCGCCCGCAGAGCCTGCTCAGCCCGCGCCGCCGCAGCCCGCGCCGGTCGAAGCGCCGCAGTAATCCCCCATTGCAGCGCGGCGACAGGTTCCTCTGCCGCTGCGGCTTTCGCATCGTGATGCGACGGCACTGTGGATGGCGCCCGCCGCCACCCGGCAATTCGCTTGCCCCGAATCCATCCTGTTGCTTAAGGCCCGAATCCCATGGCGCGGTTTATTTTCATCACCGGCGGCGTGGTTTCCTCGCTCGGCAAAGGGCTTATGGCCGCATCGCTCGCAGCGCTCCTGCAGGCGCGCGGCTACAAGGTGCGCATCCGCAAGTTCGACCCCTATCTCAACGTCGATCCGGGGACGATGAGCCCCTATCAGCACGGCGAGGTGTTCGTGACCGATGACGGGGCCGAGACCGATCTCGACCTTGGGCACTATGAGCGCTTCACAGGGGTCTCGGCGCGGCAGAGCGACAATATTACCTCGGGCCGGGTCTACCGTGACATTATCGCCAAGGAACGGCGCGGCGACTATCTGGGCGCGACGGTGCAGGTGATCCCGCATGTCACCGACGCCATCAAGGAATTCGCGCTCGCCGATCAGGGCGATAACGACTTCATCCTGTGCGAGATTGGCGGAACGGTCGGCGACATCGAATCCCTGCCGTTCATGGAGGCGATCCGCCAGCTGCGAAACGAGCTTGAACCGCTTCAGACGGTCAGCGTCCATGTCACGCTGGTGCCTTACATCAAGGCAGCAGGCGAGTTGAAGACCAAGCCGACGCAGCACTCGGTGCGCGAGCTCGCCAGCCTCGGCATCAAGCCCGATGTGCTGCTCTGCCGCGCCGAACATCCGATCCCAGAAGGCGAGCGTCAGAAAATCGCCAACTTCTGCAACGTGCGCAAGGAAGCGGTGATCCCGGCGCTTGATGCGCCCTCAATCTACTCGGTGCCGCAGCAATATCATGCCGAGGGCCTCGACCGCGAGGTGCTGCGCGCCTTTGGCATTACCGATGCGCCCGAGCCCGATCTTGCGGCGTGGCGTGATGTCACCGACCGTCACTTCAACCCCGAAGGCGAGGTCACGATTGCCGTGGTCGGCAAATATGTTGGCCTGCCCGATGCCTATAAGAGCCTTAACGAGGCGCTGATCCACGGCGGGCTCGCCAACCGGGTGAAGGTCAATATCCGCTGGATCGACGCGGAGATTTTCGAGGGCGATGATCCCTCGCAGATCGTCGCCGCGCTGGAGCCGATGCACGGCATTCTGGTCCCCGGCGGCTTTGGCGAGCGCGGGAGCGAGGGCAAGATTTCGGCGGTGACCTTTGCCCGCGAACGCAAGGTGCCGTTCTTCGGCATTTGTCTCGGCATGCAGATGGCCTGCATCGAAGGCGCTCGGGCGGCCGGCTTTGCCAAGGCCTCCTCGACCGAATTCGGCCCGACCGATACGCCGGTGGTGGGGATCATCACCGAATGGATGACCAAGGAAGGGCTCCAGCAGCGCGAGGAAGGCGGCGATCTGGGCGGCACGATGCGTCTGGGGGCTTACCCTGCCAAGCTC
>JBJTTE010000102.1:0-4117 GCA_046080005.1 Erythrobacter sp. | reverse complement strand
GTTTTGGCTTCACGCCTGCTGGCCCTAGCCTGTTTTTGGAAACAGGTGCTGACGAGGTCACGCGAGCTATGCGCAGAGGGGCCGTTTGAAATCCCTATGCGCTGCCCATACGAATCAATGGCTTGCGATCCCGAAATGCGGCAAAAGCCGACTTATGCAGAGCATCCCTAGCATTCATGCGGGTTCTGGGGGATTTGCAGGGGCGACTACTGACCTGACCAACAACGCCAGCAAAGAGCGCAGTGGCACGCACGAAGAGTTGCACCACCGCGTTCATCTTCGCCACGGATACCCGCAACAGCACCGTAATATGATTGAGGCACCCCTGTTCGACCACAGCGGGAGACAACAGGCCAGAAATCACCGGCCCTGGACACACTGGAAAATTCCTTGCGCCTGAAAAATATTCCATCGATCGACCTGCTGCGGAGCTTCGACTCGACGGCGCGCCTCTTGAGCTTCACCAAGGCTGCGGAGGAGCTGTTCCTGACGCAATCCGCGGTGAGCCGGCAGATCAAGACGCTGGAAGACCAGCTCGGCCTGCCACTCTACGTCCGCGGCGTGCGCAAGCTGACGCTGACTGAGGCCGGTCGCCGACTCGCCAAGACCGTCGACGCTGTGATCCGCCAACTGGAGGCCACCATCGCCACGCTCGACGAGTTGGAACCTGCGCGCACGCTGGGGATCTCGACGACGGTGTCATTCGCCGCGTTGTGGCTCATTCCGCGGCTTGCCACGTTCCGCGCGCGCAATCCTGACGTCGACGTGCGCGTATCGGCCACGAGCGAAGTACAGAACATCAAGCGCGAGCGCCTGGACATCGCCATCCGCTACGCGCGACCCGAGCGAATCCCCCAGGGAACCCAGGTGCTGTTCCAGGAAGAAGTGTTCGCCGTCTGCAGCCCGGGCTTGTGCGCCGACCCGGCTCGCCCGCTGCACACGCCCGCCGACCTGCAGGACCAGGTGCTCCTGCACATGGATGATGCGTGCGGCGAGTGGGACTGGTACATGTGGAGTACCTGGCTCGAGAGCAGGGGACTGTCCGGGCTACGGCCTGCAGGCTCGGTGCGGTTCAGCCAGTACGACCAGATGATCCAGGCAGCGATCGCCGGCCAGGGCGTCGCCCTGGGTCGACACCCGCTGATCAGGCGACTGTTGACCCAGGGCGCGCTTGTCGCACCGTTCGCCGAAGAGCACATCAGCTCGGGTGCTTATTATCTCGTCACCGAACCTGGTTCCGAGACCAATCCGGACGTGTTGGAGTTCAAGTCCTGGCTGTTCACCGCGGCTTCAGTCTCGGATTAGACCGTCCGCTGTCACAGGTCGAGCACGCTATCCAGTCCGTGATGAACCCCGACGAGCCCCGATACCTTGCGGATTGCCAGCAAGCCGCCTTCCACGTACGGGCGCGCGCTGCTTCCAGCGTTGTGACGTAGCACCAGGGTTTGGTCAGCCATGCCGAAGACAACGTCCACGCCCAGCGTGTGCCCCGGAAGCCGCACTGAATGTACCCGTGTGCCGTCCATGTCGGCGCCGCGCGCCTCCACCGGCCCCAGGGTCTGGTCGAGCCCGACAGTGAGGTCGGGCCGCCGAACCGCGCCAAGCCGACGCGCCAGTTCGCGTACCGTGCCGCTGGGTACGTCGACCTTTGCGTCGCTGGCGTACTCCACGATCTCCCATTGCTGGAACTGCTTGGCAACGAGCTCCGCGCATTTGAGCAGCAGCACGGCAGTGAGTGCGAAATTGCCGCAAGCCAGGACACCTCGCCCGAGTTGGCGTGCAGTGCCGTCGATCTCAGCGTAGTCAGCATCGGTCAAGCCCGACGTGCCGACCACCACATGGGCGCCCCGGCGCAGGGCACGCAGGATGTTGTCCTTGGCCGTCTTCGCGCAGGTGTACTCGACGAAGACATCGCAGGGGATCTCCAGCGCGGTGGCTGCATCGGCGCACAGTGGCGCAGTCATGCGGTCGTCGGCGAGAACCTCGCCAAGGCGGCGCCCGTAATGTGTCCGGGAGACGCCGGAAACGAGCATGAGATCGGCACTGTCGGCGATGCCGCGCGAGAGTTCGGCACCTGCCCAGCCGGTCGCACCTGCGAGACAGATGTTGAGAGTCATGTGAGATCCTTTGTAGTAAGAGTTTTGACACTGAGGCAGCTCAATGGCGAGCGCGCAGCCAGCCCTGGATCGCCCGGTGCGCAGCCGCGCGAGGTGCCCGAGCGCTCGAGGCGGCGGCGGCGGTGGCGACGATGAACACCCCGCCGACGACCAGACCCATGCCCACGACGTGATGCAACTGTAAGGCCTCGCCCAGGAACACCATGGAGAGTACGGTGCCGCTGACCGGCGTCAGCGCCGTGAACGCAGCCGCGACGGTCGTGTCGACCTGGTTCATGCTGTCGTACATCAGCACCACGGCCAGACCGTTGATGGCCACTCCCGTGTAGATCATCAGCGCCCAAGTCTGCCACGAGTAGCTCGCGTGCAGCAGTCCGCGCGGCTCAATGTTGGCCGGAATGACGAATAGCACGGCGCCGATGACCGCCAGGATCAACGACAGCCGCTCCGGCGCGATAGGCTTTGACAGGAATTTTCCGAAGGTCAGGAAAACTGCTTCGCAGACGACCGCGCAGCACAGCAACAGCGAGCCAAGCAGCACGCTGCCATGGCCACCACCGCTGGCCGAGGGTGTCGCCAGTGCGCTGATGCCGGCCGCTCCGGCCACCGACAGCGCGATACCGAAGAACCTGCGTGCCGACATCGACTCCTTGAAGAACACCAGTGCGATGAAGCTCATGGCGATTGGTACGGTGCTGAGGATCGCGCCCGACTCGATGCCGCCCATCATGCCGACGCCCAGCATCGCGAAAATGCTGAACAGGAACACGCCGAGCACGCTCTGAGTGGCGAGCAGCACGCAGTCCCCCAGCCCAGGGCGCTGCCAGCGACCCGACCGCCGCAGGCCCACGTAGACCCCCAGCACCACGGCCGCGCTGACGAGCCGCACCAGCGTCGCGGTGAACACCGGCGCTTCTTGCAGGATCAGCTTGCTGGCCACCAGGTAGGATCCGAACAGGATGGTGGCCACGGTCATCTTCAGATAGGCGCTGCGCATGTGATGCTCCTCGGGGCAACATGCGTGAAATCGAACGCGGACGACAGGATCGCCGCGCAATGTACCTGGACGGTGTCGATGACCGGGACCGGGACGTCCCGCGCACCGATCACGAGTGGGATCTCCGTGCACGCGAGGACGACGGACTGCGCGCCCTGGTCGCAGAGTTCGCGGGCGATGCGAACGAACCTAGCGCGCGTGGCCGACGAGATATCGCCTACGCTGAGCTCGGTTTCGATCGCGCGCTGGATGAAGCGCCGGTCGTCGAGCTCGGGTACGCGCACGCGCACGCCCAGACGCTCGAACTCGCTGCGGTAGAAGCTGTCCTCCATGGAGTAGGTCGACCCCAGCAGCGCCACCGTCTGCGCGCCCTGCCTGGCGGCTTCCCGGGCTGTCGCGATGCAGATATTGACCAGCGGCACCGGAAGCGCCGCCTGCACTGAGGCGGCATGCTTGTGGACTGTGTTGCAGCACATGGCGACGAGGTCGGCTCCAGCATCGACGAGCCGCTGACCGGCACTGCACAATTCGGCGGTCACTGCAGCACCGTTGCCCGTAGCCAGCCAGTCGGCCACCGGCTGGAAATCCAGGCTCTCGAGCACGATGCGTGCTGAATGCGCGCTTCCCAGCCGTTGGTTGACAAGCCGGTTCAGCCGGTCGTAGTAGGTGATGGTGGACGGGAAGCTGAGCCCCCCGATCAGGCCGATCTTGCGGGAGATGACGGGCGGTTTGGCGTTCATGCCGAGACTCCTTCCAGTGTGGGTGCCTGCAACGCCGGCTGCCAGCGCAGTTCGCCCATCACGCGCGTCAGTGCAGCGTAGTAGTCGAGCGCAACCTGATAGCGGATCAGGCAGCCGATGCAGACTTCGCGCAACGCCGCCGCCGACTCCGCCACGAGCGGCTTCAAGACGCGCTCAAGCAGTTGCTTGCCGTGGTTGGCATCCACCTCGATGTGGAGCTGGTGGTAGTGGACGACGTCTTCGGGGATGCCCAGTCGGCGCAT
>JBJTTE010000101.1:0-6610 GCA_046080005.1 Erythrobacter sp. | reverse complement strand
GAGGCCCATGCGGTGCGTGGGGGCTTTTCCGGCATCGAGCTGCGCGGTGGGCCAATCCCCGAAGGCTGGGACAGCTTGTCCGACAAGCATTGCGGGTTCGAAGGTGCGCTCGCCGCCGATGACGAGGCAGAGCTTACCGCCATTCCGCGCAAGGCGCGCGCCGAGGTGCGCAAGGGCTTGGGCTTTGGCCACCGCGTCACAATCGGCCAGAGCAAGACCGATCTCGCAGCACACTATGCCTGCTACAGCGAGAGCGTTCGCAATCTCGGAACCCCGGTATTCCCGCGCGCACTGTTCACGGCGATGCTTGCTGCCTTTCCCGGCAGCAGCGATATTCTGACCGTGTGGCAGGGCGATACGCCGATTGCGAGCGTGCTGAACTTCTATCATCGCGGCGCGGTGATGCCCTTCTGGGGCGGGGGTGTGTTTGCAGCCCGGGCGGCGCGCGGCAACGAGCTGATGTATTACGAGCTGATGTGCCATGCCCGCAGGCAGGGCATGGCGCGCTTCGATTTCGGTCGATCCAAGACCGGAAGCGGTCCCTTCGCGTTCAAGAAGAACTGGGGCTTTGATCCGGTGCCGCTGACCTATGGGACTTGGTCTGCGCCCGGCCACCTGGCGCGCAATATTGACCCGACCGATGCGAGCTACAGCCGCAAGATCGAATTGTGGAAGAAGCTGCCGCTGCCCGCCGCCAATCTGTTGGGGCCGTGGATCGCGCGCGGACTGGCCTAATGGGCGGGGTCCTGTTCCTCGCCCACCGCGTTCCGTTTCCCCCGGATCGCGGCGACCGGATCCGTTCGCATCACCTGCTCAAGGCGCTGGCGCAGCTCGGGCCGGTTCATGTCGGTTGCTTTGGCGAAGACGGCAACACAGATGGCGAGGCGGCCCTCGCCGCAATGGCCGCGAGTTATCACATTGCCCCGCGCACCAAACCCCTCCCGCTCGCGGGGATCGAGGCGGTGCTGGCGGGCAAGCCGGTGAGCCTCACCGCGTTTCGTTCCAGCACTCTCGCACGCTGGGTGGGCGAGACTATCGCCCGTCACGCTATCTCTGCGATCGTCGTTTTCTCCGGGCAGATGGGGCAATACATCCCGGCTCACTTCGCCGGACGGATCGTGATCGACATGTGCGATGTCGATAGCGCCAAGTTTGCCGCCTATGCCCAAGCAGGCGAGCGGGTGTGGCTCAATGCGCGCGAGGCGCGGCTGCTGGCGCGCAAGGAGGAGCGGCTCGGCACCCGTGCCGATGCGACCATCCTGATTTCGCAGGCCGAGGCAGCGCTTTATCGCAGCCGTTTGATGTCGCCCGACAAGGCCAATGTGCAGGTGATCGGCAATGGCATTGATGCCGGGTTCTTCGATCCGCTTGCGGTCGCGCCCCATCGCGACATCGCGCGCGAGGCGGGCCCGCACTTCGTCTTCACCGGCCAGATGGATTACCGCCCCAATGAACAGGCTGCGCTGTGGGTGATCGAGGCTTTGCTGCCGGCCCTGCGCGCACGGATGCCCGGGGCGATGTTCCATGTGGTTGGCCGCAATCCGACCCGCGCTCTGATGGCGCATCACGGCGGCCCCGGGGTCCGCGTTTGGGGCGCAGTGCCCGATGTGCGGCCGTTCATTGCTGCTGCCGACGCTGTGCTTGCCCCGCTGCTGATTGCGCGCGGCGTGCAGAACAAGGTGCTCGAGGCGATGGCGATGGCAAAGCCGGTGGTGCTGACGCCCGAGGCAGCGACGGGAATTGCCGCCGAGGATGGTACGCATTGGTTGGTCTGCCCGCCCGATCCGCAAGAGATGGCCTCAAGCATTGTCGACCTGCTCGCTGATCCTGAGGCGCCTGCGCAGATCGGCGCGGCGGCCCGGCGCTTCGTGCTTGAGAATCATGGCTGGGAGGCGATGTTGGCGCCGCTCACAGAATTAATCAGTCCGGAAGGGCAGGGGCAGCGCCATGCCGCCTGAACCGCTCGCCCTGCCAGCTGTCCCGGCGGCGAAGAGCCTCCGGCTGCCTGCCGCTTGGCGCGTGCCGCTTGCCGCCTTGGCAGCGGCAGTCGCGGTGCTGATGCTGGTCACGCTGCGCGCCTGGGGCGCGATGCTGCACCAGTGGTGGAACATCGACACCTATAATCACCTGATGCTTGTGCCCTTGATTATCGCCTGGCTGGTGGCGCTCAAGGAGGAGGCCTTGGCACGGCTCGTCCCGCAGCCTTGCGGCCCCGGCCTTGTGCTGGTCGCCGCCGCCCTGGCGCTGTGGTGGGCGGGAGAGCGGCTCGGTATCAACCTCATCGCGCAGGCGGGTGCGGTCGGCGCGGTGCAGGCAGCGGTGGTCACGATGCTCGGGATCCGGGTGAGCCTGCTGTTGGCGCTGCCGCTTGCCTGTGTGGCTTTTCTCGTGCCCTTCGGTGACGAGATCATTCCGCCACTGCAACACATCACCGCCGAAATTGCGATTGCGCTGACCCATTGGAGCGGCGTTCCCGCGCGGATTGAGGGCATTCACATCCATACGCCTGCCGGTCTGTTCATCGTTGCCGAGGCCTGCTCGGGCGTGAAGTTCCTGATCGCGATGGTCACGCTGGGGGTGCTGGTGGCCTTTACCCGCTTCTCGCGCTGGTCTCGCCGCCTTGCTTTCCTGGCCGCCTGCGTGATCGTGCCGATCCTCGCCAATGGTGTTCGCGCGTGGGCCACGATTTACGTCGCCCAGTTCATCGGTGCTGAGCGGGCCACCGGGTTCGACCACATTGTCTATGGCTGGGTGTTCTTCGCGATTATCATGACGGTGCTGCTCGGCGCGGCCTGGCGTTTTGTCGAGCGTGAACCCGACACCTATGGCTGGCCGCCCGAGGAGATTGCGCGCTGGGCGTGGGTTGCGCAGGTTGAAGTAAGCACCTTTGCACCGCGCAGCGCCGCAGTTGCGATCTTCGCCCTCGCTGCGATTGCCGCAGTCGCAGCGCTGTTCTAGGCCGACCATACGATGTGCGGGATTGCAGGGATCTTTCATGCTGAAAACCCCAAGCCGGTCGATCCCGCGCGGGTGGAGCGGATGTGCGATGCGCTGGCGCATCGGGGGCCAGACGGGGCGGGAGTATGGATCGATCACGGCGTAGGCCTCGGTCACCGCCGCCTGTCGATCATTGACCTTGCCGGATCGCCCCAGCCGATGCACGCCGCTGACGGGCAGGCGGTGATCGTCTTCAATGGCGAGATCTACAATTTCAAGGCGCTGCGCCGCGAGTTGGAGCAGGCGGGCTTCAGCTTTCGGACCTCGGGCGATACCGAGGTTATCCTGGCCGCCTGGCAACGCTGGGGGCCGGATTGCCTCGCCAAGCTGGACGGCATGTTCGCCTTCGCGCTGTTTGACCGCGCCAAGTGCCAGCTCTTCCTTGCGCGGGACCGCTTCGGCGTAAAGCCTCTGTTTGTCGCGCATCTCTCGGATGGCAGCATCGGCTTTACCTCGGAACTGAAGGGCCTGCTCGCGCATCCCCTGCTGCGGCGCCGGATCAACCCGCAGGCGATCGAGGCCTATATGGCGTGGGGCTATGTGCCCGATAGCCACGCCATTCTGGCCGGGGTCGAGAAGCTGCCAGCGGGGCATTTCTGGCTGCTGGAGCAGGGCCGCGCACCCGGCCGCCCGCAACGCTGGTGGGATATTGACTTTTCCAGCCGCGAGAAGGGGAGCGAGGCTGATCTCTCAGCGCAGCTTGTGCACCTTTTGCGCGACGGCGTGCGCTCGCGGATGGTTGCCGATGTGCCTCTGGGGGCCTTCCTTTCGGGCGGAGTGGATAGCTCGGGCGTGGTCGCGCTGATGAGTGAGGCGAGCGCTTCGCCGGTGCAGACCTGTTCGATCGGCTTCGATGTCGCGGCCTATGATGAGACCTCATACGCCCGGCAGGTCGCGGCAAAGTTTGGTGCCGACCATGCCGAGCGGATCGTTGCGACCGATGACTTTGCTGCTATCGACAGCCTTGCGGCGATGTTCGACGAGCCCTTTGCCGATGCCTCGGCACTGCCAACCTGGCGCGTATGCCAGCTCGCGCGCGAGCGGGTGACCGTGGCGCTATCGGGTGACGGGGCGGATGAGGCCTTTGCCGGTTACCGGCGACAAGTGTTCCACCACCACGAGGAAAGCGCCCGTGCCGTGCTTCCGGCAGGCCTGCGCAGTTCCATGTTCGGAACCTTGGGGCGCGCGTGGCCCAAGGCGGACTGGGCACCGCGCCCATTGCGCGCCAAGGCGACCTTGCTGGCGCTCGCGGAGAGTGGTGAGGAGGGCTATGCGCGCGGGCTATCGGTGACGTTGCCCGAGGCGCGGCGCGCGCTCTATTCGGACAGCTTTGCCGCCAGCCTTGAGGGCTTCCGCGCAGAGGACGAGCTGATCGCGCTGATGCGCGCCGCTCCGGGCCGTTCGGGGCTTGACCGCGCGCAATATGCCGACCTGATGTTCTGGATGCCCGGCGACATTCTCACCAAGGTTGATCGCACCAGCATGGCGGTGAGCCTTGAAGCGCGCGAGCCGCTGCTTGATCACCGTCTGGTGGAGTTTGCTGCGCGGTTGCCCGAGGGGATGCGGGTCCGGGGCAGCATCGGCAAGTATTTGCTGAAGAAGACGCTCGAACGCTACCTGCCGCATGATATTCTCTATCGGCCCAAGCAGGGCTTTGTAACGCCGATCGCCGAATGGCTGCGCGGGCCACTCGCTGGGGCATCGCGCGGGATTGCGACGGGCAGGCTTGCACAGACGGGGTATTTCGATCCCAAGGTGATCAGCGCGCTTGCCGAAGCGCATATTGCGGGCCGCGCTGACAATTCGCGCACCTTGTGGCAGCTGTTGATGCTGGAGAAGTCGCTGATCCAGATCGGGGTGAGCGCCTAGCCCCCGGTGCCATGGCCAAGCGCCATATAGGCATCGCTTTGCATTTCATTGAGGCGGCTGACCGTCCGTTCGAACTCGAAGGCCCCGTCGCCTGATTGGTAAAGCTCCTCCGGCGGCGCGGCGGCGGTGACGAACAGCTTCACCCGGTATTCGTAGAGCGCATCGATCAGCTTGGTAAAGCGGATCGCTTCGTTGCGGTTCTCCGGGCCCATGCGCGGCACGCCAACGAGGATCACGGTATGGTAGGCCCGCGCAATGGCCAGATAATCCGCTGCACCCCGGTTTTCGCCGCACAGCTTCTTGAAGCTGAATACGCCGACGCCCTTGAGGCTCTTGGGGACATGGAGCATCCGCCCGCCGCCGAGATCGAGTTCGCCCGAGGGCACATTGGCCGCATCCTCAGGGGCAAAATCGGTGAGACGGAAAAAGGCCTCGCACACTTGCGCTGTGGCCCCATCGCCCATCGGCGCGTGCCACATCGACAAGCCGCCGATCCGATCAAGCCGGTAGTCGGTGGGTCCGTTGAGGCTGAGGACATCCATCTCCCGCTCGACCAGATCGATGAAGGGCAGGAACAGCGAGCGGTTGAGCCCATCCTTGTAGAGATCGCGAGGCGAACGGTTGGAGGTGGTGACGATGACTGTTCCGGCTTCCATCAGCGCGGCAAAGAAACGCCCCATGATCGCGGCGTCGGCGGTGTTGGTGACGACCATTTCGTCAAAGGCGAGGCAGCGGACTTCGCCCGCCATTGCCAGCGCGATGCTCATCAGCGGATCCTGCCGCTCGGCCTTGCGCGCTTCGGCAATGCGCCGGTCAACCTCCAGCATGAAGGCATGGAAGTGGACCCGGCGTTTGCGCTGAAGGCCGAGCGTTTCGGCGAAAAGGTCCATCAGCATCGATTTGCCGCGCCCGACCCCGCCCCAGAGGTAGACGCCGCGCGGGTGGGCAGTCGACGCCGCCGCACCGGTGAGGCGGGCGAATAGGCTCTTTCGCGGCGGCGGGGCCTCCAACTCGTTCTGCAATTTCGCAAGTCGCTCCGCTCCCGTACGTTGGTCAGGATCGGCCCGCAGCTCCCCGCTGGCGATCAGAGCGTCATAGCGGGCAAGCAGTCCGGGCATGGGCGGCCAATCAGCCGCGCGCGCGCATCTTGCGCACGATGCCTGAATAGCTCGCGATGATCTCCTCACCGCCATCATCGCGGGGCTGGGTGGCAAAGCCGCGCAGGAACAGCATCCGCCCGGTCTCGCGCACGATTTCGCTGACCGCATCGAGCGGGCGCGCCGGATCACCTGCGCCGACGAATTGCGTCGACAGCTCCACCGTGACCGATGGCCCTGCATCGCCGCTGCCGTTGATGTGCATCGCCGCGAACAGGGCAATATCGATCAGGCCGAGCGTCACCGCGCCGTGGACATTGTCGCTGAGGTTGGTGTGCTGCCGTTCGGGAAACATCCTCAGCCGGCAGTGCGCTCCCTCACGGCGAACCCACATGTCCCCAAGAACAGCGGTGTTGAACCGGCTGCGGTCAAGCAGGTTCCAGGTGTACCAGCCGGTCTCGCCCCCGCATTCCTCGGGCGAGAGCGGGCGATATTCGAACGGTAGCTCTCTTTCGCCCGCGTCAGCCATAGATGTGCCCTGTCCGCGCGATCAGATCGCGCGCTCGGCCATCATCTTCTTGGTTTCGGCAATCGCCTTGGCCGGCGAAAGCCCCTTGGGGCACACATTCGCGCAGTTCATGATGGTG
>JBJTTE010000100.1:0-2816 GCA_046080005.1 Erythrobacter sp. | reverse complement strand
CGTCCGCTAAGCGACTTCGACACGACTTATAGAACCGCTATGCAGTTCCTCGAAAACCCTTGCAAAATATGGGCTTATGGCGATCTCGCCGACAAGCGCGCGACGCTAAAGCTCACATTTGAGCATCGCATTCGTTACAACCGCAATGAGGGTTTTAGAACCGCCGAAGCGGCGGTTCCTTTCAGGATTTTCAATGGTTTAGATGAATCTGACTCGGAAGAATCCGAAATGGTGCCCAGAAGAGGACTCGAACCTCCACGCCCTTGCGAGCGCCGCCACCTGAAGACGGTGCGTCTACCAATTCCGCCATCTGGGCACGGGGCCTTCGGTCATCGCTGCCGCAGGCCGGGTAGGCGCGGGCCATTAGCGAAGGGTTCGGGGGGCTGTCAATGCAAACCTCCTGCCCTGCGCGCATTTCGCGTGCGGAGGGTCACGCGGCTTGCTGCGCCCTCTTGCCTCGCCCGCGCGCTTGCCGCAAAGCACCCTCGCAACACGAGGCAGCCAAACGAGCGAGCACACCCCCCAATGCCCTCTACCCCCTCCTCCACTCCTTCTCCGCTGGCCGGCAAGCTGGTCACTGTCTTCGGCGGCACCGGCTATATCGGCAACTACGTCGCGCAGGCCCTGCTCTCGCGCGGGGCGCGGCTGCGGCTAGCGAGCCGGGCGCCGGGCAAGGCGCAGAGCCTCAAGCCGCTCGCCAATCTCGGCCAGCTCCAGCTCACCCCCTGCGACGTCACCAACGAGGCCCACGTCGCTGCCGCGCTCGAGGGGGCAGACTATGTCGTCAACCTCGTCGGTGCCTTCGCGGGCGATCTCGAGAGGCTCACCGGCGAGGCGCCCGGGACCGTCGCCCGCCTCGCTGCCGAGCGCCAGGTCACCGCGCTCGTCCAGATCAGCGCGATCGGCGCCGACCCCGCCAGCCCCACCGCCTATGCCCGCGGCAAGGCCATGGGCGAGGCCAACGTGTGCGCCGCCTTCCCCGCCGCCACCATCCTGCGCCCCTCGATCGTGTTCGGGCAGGACGACCAGTTCATCAACCTCTTCGCCGGCATGATCGAGCTCTTCCCCGTCCTCCCCGTGTTCGGGCCCGAGGCGAAGCTCCAGCTGGTCCACGCCGAGGACGTCGCGGAAGCCGTGGCCCGCGCGCTTGAGCACCCCGAGCTGCACGGCGGCAAGACCTTCGAACTGGGCGGGCCCGAGCAGCTCTCCATGATGGAGATCCACCGCCGCATCGCCGCCGCACAGGGGCGCAAGCGCACCTTCCTCGCCATGCCCGACGGCGTCTCGGCGACCTTCGCCGCGCTGCCGCTCACCCCGATGAGCCGCGACCAGTGGACGCTGCTCAAGCCCGGCAGCACGGTGGCCGAGGGCGCGCTGGGCCTTGCCGACATGGGTATCGAGGCCAAGCCGCTGGGCCTGTTTCTCGACAAGTGGATGCTGCGCTACCGCAAGCACGGCCGCTTCGGCGCGGCGAACCAGCGGGCCAAGCGCCACAACGCCTGAGGCGGGCGGGCCCGCGCGCGGCGGCGAGTCGCCCGGCCCCGTTCAGCTTGCCGCGTCCCGGGCTGTCTGTTGGAGACACATGAGACACTGTCCAGGGTCGAAAAACCCTCCCCCCGCTCGCCGCGCCGCCGGAGGCTGGCAGAAGGCAGGCAAGGGGCAGGGGACGGGCCATGACGGCGAGCCTAAACCCGCCCAAGGGCAGTAGGAAAGCGTGCAATTCGCCGCGTGCGGGGCGGGAGATTCCCAACCGGTCTGCTTCTCCGCTTTCGTCCCGGCACAATGCGATGCGGAAGGCGCGTTCCCGTCGTGCAAACTGCATGGTCGCATTTCCGGATTTTGCGCAGAACGCCGACAAGCGGAGGAACGACCCCGTTGCAGTCACGCTTGGTTGCGAGCCTGCGAACCCCTGAAAGGAGCAGGGGCTCTTGAGGCAGGGAACGGCTCGGATTGGGACTTTGCTGCCAATCGGCGAAGTGTGCCGAAACGACCGCTTCCCACCAAGAAACGGACGTTAGGCTTTGGTGGGCAGAAGCACTACGAATTAAGACAGTCCGGATCGACTCGTTTCGGAATTGGCTACTGAGATTTCGACCGATCTACTTGCTGACTCGTAACGGAATTTTTGGGGCCCAGGCGGAAACTTTTTCTCCAAAAAAATCAGTAAATTGTTTGAATTTACAGCCTATCAAGGCGTCTCGATAAGATGCCTCACGCTCGATGTCCGTGGCAGGGTATATTCGAGCAGTCCTTCAAGTCCGTTCTCGACACCAAAACCCGATTGCCCATGACCCGCAAAGGGTACCTTCGGAGATAGCGGGCGACTTTCATTGATCCACACATTGCCCGCGAGCAACCTCTCGCCAAGGGCGCGGCCCGCCTCAGCATCGCCTGCCCAGATGGTCGCGCCAAGCTGGTACGGCCCAGCATTCGCGCGTCGGACGACATCGTCATAGTCATTGAAGGCTAGTAACGGAAGAATTGGGCCGCACTGCTCCTCCTGTACAATCCGCGATGCCTCCGGTGGGTTGTCGACAATGGTGGGCGGGAGAAAATATCCCGGCCCCGACGGGATTGTGCCGCCACAGGCGAACTGGGGGTCTTGCGCGCGGCAATCAGCAGTCAGGGCAAGCAAGCGCCGGTACTGGACCAGATTGTTGAGCGGTCCGATCTGGTTACCATCTTGTGCACCGTCCCCCATTGTGACGCCTGCGGCATAATCGACCAGTGCATCGCGAACCTGAGCATAGACCGCTTGGTGGACATAGAGCCGCTTGGTGGCGAGACAGACTTGCCCGGCATTCCCGAAGGCAGAC
>JBJTTE010000099.1:0-3668 GCA_046080005.1 Erythrobacter sp. | reverse complement strand
GAGCATCGGCTTTGCCGCCGACGTGCGCGACCCCGAGACGATTGACTACGTCGCTTACGTGACCGCGCATGAATTCGGCCACCAGTATTGGGCGCATCAGGTGATCGGCGGCGACATGCAGGGCTCGACCGTCCTGTCGGATTCGCTCGCGCAATATTCCGCGTTGATGGTGATGAAGCAGCTCTATGGCGAGGATAAGATCCGGCGCTTCCTCAAGTTTGAGCTTGATCGCTTCCTTGCCGGGCGCAAGGGCGATCCGCTACCCGAACAGCCGCTGATGCGGGTCGAGAACCAGCAGCACATCCATTACAACAAGGGCAGCCTTGCGATGTATCTGCTCCAGCATCGTCTCGGCGAGGATGCGGTCAACCGCGCGCTGGCGCGGCTAGTCGAGCGTTTCAAGTTCAAGAGCGCGCCTTACCCGCGCAGTCTCGATCTGATCGCCGAACTGCGCAAGGAGGCCAAGACCCCCGAGGAGCAGGCGCTGATCACCGATCTGTTCGAGAAGATCACGGTCTATGACCTGAAGGCCAAGGAGGCGGTCAGCACCCAGCGCGCCGATGGCAAATGGGCGACCCGCCTGACAATCGAAGCGGGTAAGTTCTATGCCGATGGCAAGGGGGTCGAAACCCCGGCAGCGCTGGCCGAGGCCATCGAGGTGGGCGTCTTCACCGAGCGGCCCGGCACCGAAGCGTTCGACAAGGCAGCGGTGCTCTCGATGCAGCGCTCACCGGTCAAGGCCGGCAAGCAGGTGATCGAAGTGGTGACCGCCAAGAAGCCCGCTTTTGCCGGGGTTGACCCTTACAACTTCTACGTCGACCGCGATGCAGACGATAACCTGATCGCAGTAACCTAATAGTCAGCTGGGGGACCCAGCGTAGGATCGAGATCCCTTGGCCGGATGAAGTGGACCAGCTCGGCGCAATAGCGCTTGAGCTCGCTCCAGTGTTCAACATCACATTCGAGCACGGCGTAGGTAGCGGTCGGGAACTTCACCACCGCTTCCTTGAACAGGGCATTCTCCTTGCTCGGCGCGACCAGCTCGAGCAGCACGTCCTGCAAGCCGGGATTGTGCCCCGAAATCAGGATTGCATCGGCCTCGTCCTCGCCCGAACCGGCATGGTCCTCAATCGTCTCGACGATCGAGTCAAAACTCGCAAGATAGAGCCGCTGGTCGTAGATCGGGGACATCTCGGGCAGCGCGCCCTCCAGCGTCAGCTTTACGCGCACAGCCGGTGAAGCAAGCAGTTTGTCCCACTTGACCCCGTGTTCGCGGATATGCTGGCCGATCACTGCGGCGCCCTTGCGTCCGCGGTCGTTGAGCCCGCGGTCGAAGTCGCGTTGCCTCGCATCGTCCCAATCGGACTTGGCGTGACGCAGGATGCCGAGAATCTTCATGGCTGCAAGGCCTCCCCCCTCGTCGTGCTCGTCAAACCTCCAACACCAGCAGCGAGGCGTTGTAAAGCGTGATCGAGTGTAACGCGCAGCACCGGGGTGCCCGGCGGGAAGGCGGAGAGCAAGCGCGAGGGGAAGGCGGGGGAGAGCACGATGAACTGGCCCGCATCATCCTTGCTGCGGATCAGCCGCCCGAAGGCCTGCGCCAGCCGCGCACGGATGATTCGGTCATCATAGGCGGAACCACCCCCTGCCAGTCGGCGGGCCTTGTGGAGAATATCGGGGCGCGGCCAGGGCACCTGCTCCAGCACCACGCAGCGCAAGGAGTGCCCCGGCACATCCACCCCGTCGCGCAAGGCATCGGTGCCGATCAGGCTGGCGTGCGGATCATCGCGGAAAATGTCGACCAGCGTGCCGGTGTCGATCGGATCGACATGCTGGGCATAGACCGGCAGGCCCGCGCGCGCGAGCCGGTCAGCGATGCGGCCATGCACCGCGCGCAGGCGGCGGATTGCGGTAAACAGCCCGAGCACCCCGCCGCCCGAGGCCTCGATGATCCGCGCATAGGCCCCCGCCAGCGCAGGCAGATCGCCCTTGGCAATGTCAGTGACGATCAGCACCTCGGCGCGGGCGGCGTAGTCGAACGGGCTGTCAGCGGCGGAGAGCACCGGCTCGGCCTCGATATGCGCCGCGCCTGACCGAGCGATGGCGCTCGCCCATTTGTCATTGTCTTCGGTCCGGTCGGTCAGAGTCGCGCTGGTCATCAGCACGCCATGCGCCGGTTCAAGCACCACCCGCGCAAAGGGCTTCATCGGATCAAGCCAGCGGCGGTGGATCGCCACATCGAACTCGCGCGCATCAGAGCGGTCGACCGCGAGCCAATCGACAAATTCGGGGTCTGCGGGACCGCCCAAGCGATCGAGCAAAGCCTCCCATGCAGCGAGGAGGTCGATCCGCCAAGTCAGCGAAAACCGCGCGCCTTCGATCCGCGCACGGCCCTGCACATCGAGCCAATCGGGCGGTTCAGCGAGGATCGCTTCCAGCCGCCCACCCAGCCGGATCAGCGGCACCCGGATACTCGCGAGCGCCTCGGCTGCGGCTCCGGCAGCTTCGATCACCTCGCCCGGCAGGCCCGCCGCCTCGGTCTCGATCCCGTAGCCTGCGTCAATCCCGCCGCTTTCGTCGCGGGCATAGGTCGCGGTGCGCACGGCGGCGAGCAGCGCTTCAATCGGGCCGAACGGCTGGTTCTCGGCCAGCCGCTGCAACCAGCCGTCCGATGGCAGCAATTGCCCCGCCTTGCACGCTGCCGTGATCGCTTCAGCGCCCGCATCATCATAGCTGGCAATATCCGCTAGCCTTGCCGACAGCCCGCGCCTGCGCCCGCGCGCTTCGCGTTCGGGACCGATGATCCAGCGCCTGAGTTCGATGGTCTCCTGCCCTGACAGGGTGGCAGCGAAGGTCGAATCCGCCGCATCGAACACGTGATGGCCTTCATCAAAGATCAGCCGCGTGGGCCGCTGGTTCGGATCGCGCGCGCGGGCCGCATTGACCATCACCAATGCGTGATTGGCGATCACCAGATCGGCCTGCGCCGAATCCCGCGCCGCCCGCTCGATGAAGCATTTGCGGTAATGCGGGCAGCCGGCATAGATGCACTCGCCGCGCTGGTCGGTGAGCGCAGCGATCCCGCGCTTCCGGAACAAGGTCCCGAGCCAGCCGGGCAGATCGCCGCCGATCATGTCGCCGTCGCGGGTATAGGCGCCCCAGCGCGCCACCAGCTGCGCAAGGATCGCGGGCCTTCCGGCAAAGCCGCCCTGCAAGGCGTCTTCAAGGTTGAGCAAGCACAGGTAGTTCTCGCGGCCCTTGCGCACCACCACCGGCGGGGTGGCATCGGCGCGCTTGACCGGCCATGCGCGGCGGCTTTCCGCGCGCAATTGCCGTTGCAGGTTCTTGGTGAAGGTCGAGACCCACACGGTCCCGCCGCTCGCCGCTGCCCAGAGCGAGGCAGGGGCAAGGTAACCCAGCGTCTTGCCGATCCCGGTGCCCGCCTGCGCGAGCGCGACATGCGGCCTGCCGGGAGCCGAGCGCGGGGCAAAGATGCGGGTGACATCGGCAGCATAGGCGCGCTGGCCTTCGCGCTGTTCGGCGCCTTCGCCCGTCAGGCGCGTGAGCTGGGCGCGCACCGCTTCGGCAGCGAGTTCGACCTGGCGGGGGGCGGGCCGCTCGCCTGCCTCCTCCCATTCGGGCAGGCGCGCGAACAGCCAGCGTTCGGC
>JBJTTE010000098.1:0-2801 GCA_046080005.1 Erythrobacter sp. | reverse complement strand
GGTGACGCCGGGGCGGACGCAGGAGCTCAATTTCTTCGATGTCGGCAGGCCCGAGGAAGAGGGCGCCTTGCCGCTGTTCCGGCTGGTCGACATGCCGGGCTACGGCTTTGCCAAGGCCCCGGTGAAAGTGGTCGAAAAGTGGAAGGCACTGGTGAACAGCTATCTGCGCGGGCGGGCGGTGCTGGTGCGCACGCTGGTGCTGGTCGACAGCCGCCACGGGCTCAAGGAGGTTGACCGCGAAATGATGACGATGCTGGATCAGGCCGCTGTCGGCTACCGTATCGTTCTGACCAAGACCGACAAGATCAAGGCGAGCGAGCTGGCGACTGTCGCCGACAAGACCGCCGCCGAGGCCAAGAAGCACGTCGCTGCGCACCCCGAGATCCACCTCACCAGCAGCGAAAAGGGCATGGGGATTGAGCGTTTGCGCGCCGCCGTGGTCGCCGATGCGCTGGGCGAGGGGTGGATGGGCTGAACCCGGCCTCGCGCCCGCGCGGTTACTGGACCAGCGCGCGGAAGCGGATGCTAAAGCTCGGCTGGTTGGTCCCGCTGGTTGCAGCTTCCATCTGTCCCGTCGGCACGATGCGGATGCCGCGCACATTGGGGTCAAAGCTGCCGCTCGGCGTATAGGTGAAGGGTCCGGTTCCCCCCGGCTGCCGAGGAATAGCTCACCATTGTCGCTGCATTGAAGGCGCCAAGCCCGCTGCTCGGCGTGCCATTGGTGAAGCTCACCGGCGTGCCGGTCGCAAAGGACATCCGCGACGGCATGATGTCCGTCAGGCTGATCGAAGACGAATCCGGTCTGCCGCTACCGGCATTGCGCAAGGTGATCATATATTCGATCACCGCACCGGGGATCGCCTTGGGATTGCTTGTCCCATTAACCGGATCGGAAATGACCGTGCTGGTCTTGCTGAGAATCAGCACCGGCACCGCGCGGCGGGTGTTGGTAATGGTGCAGGTGATCGCATCGCCGAGCTGCGGGGTGATCGTCCCGCCGACGGCGGCCGGCAGAGCGGTGGTCGAGCCGGAAAAGCCGTTGGTGCAGGCCATGGCCGCTGTATAATTGTCGAGCGTGGCGGTCCCGGCGGCGATCTCGTCAAACTGATAGGCGGTTCCGCTGACCACCTGGACAAGCCCGGTATCGCCGTTGCTGATCGCTGCGGCGGTACCAGTGGTGGTTGTCTGCGCGATGCTCGTCGTGCCAGCGCGGATGCGCAGAGTGAACTGGTCACCGTCGAACCGCCTACCCCCGGAACCGAGCTGCTTGCGCAACTGCACCCGCGGGAATGCGGCGTTGGTGAAGGTGCACACCAGTGCCTCGCCGAACTGCAACTGGCCAATATTGGCGCTGGTCGTGGCCAGATTGTTGGGAAGCCCCGCGCGGGTCGGTCCGGTGATGTTCACGCAGGTGAGCGTCGTGCTATACTGCGCCAGCGTGCTAATGCTGCCCGTCGCCATGCTCTCGCGCAGCGTGATCGGGATGCCCGCCGCCATCGTGATCGTCTGGGCAACGAACGGCCCGTTGGTCGCACCGGTGGTTGTGCCGCTCGCCAAAACGGAGCCGTTTGCGGTCGCTGTCACGTCGAAGCGGAACTGGTCGGCCGCGTTGGCGCGGACACCGGTGATACGCTTCTCCAGCCGCATCGAAGCAAAGCGGACTGCGAACATCACCCCCTGCAAGCCGCCGGCCTGGGTTTGAACAGTAACCGTAGTCGGGCTGTTGCTCGACACGATATGCGCCCCAACCGTGCCCGAGGCACCGGTGATGGTCACGTTGGACGATCCCAGACCGCTGATCCCCGGCATTCTGGTGCCGCTGATCGGTGGTGCGCTGTCCACTAACTGCCAAGTCCCGCCATCGGTGCCGTACCGCAAGGCTTCACCGTCATTCGAGGATTCAGCATCGGCCACAACGAAAGCGAAAACCGATGCTGTTGCATCTGATGGAGGGGTGATTGTGATCCCCGAAAGGGTAATCAACCGCGTGCCTGCGCTCGCTGTGTAAAGCACCGGGCGTCCGGGAATGCCCAAAAACGAAGTACTGCCGACCGAGGCTCCGCTCCAAGAGGGTGCGGTGACAGCGTTATAGGCCGTTCCGCTCCCGCCGGTGACCCTTACGTTGAAACGCAGGACCGACCCATCGGTCAATGTGAAGCTCATGTTCTGGCCGGCGCTGGAGCGGGCAGTGGCGTCGCTATACTGATTGAAGTTGAGCCAACAATAGGTCTGCCAGGTGGCAGGCGCGGTCCCTTGCGAGGTCGCGACGCCGCAATTCTGGGCCTGGGCTGCGGGGCTCCACATCAGGCCGGTGGCCAGCAGGCAGAGCGCAATCAGCCGCCGGAAGATCGCTCCCAGGCGCGCGCCACCTGCCACACGTGACGTCGTGCTTAGCACGCGATTGGCAAGCTGAAGGGAAAGGAGCGTTCGCATCATTTACCGCCCTAATCCCAGAAACCCGAGGCTATCGGCGTCAATCATCATCCGCACAGCCGCGAACACGCCCTTGTCAGTGTTGCGCGCAGGCCCAAAATCGCCATCGCGGAATCCGTCGATGTTATAGCCCAAGCGGTGGAGCTTTCGATGGACTGCTCCCAGTCTTTGGCGAGACGCCGGCGCCTTCCGAGCCAGGCGAAGGTGCGCTCGGCCACCCAGCGCCTTGGGGACTGTCAGGATTTCCGTGTGTGGGCGGGCATAATGGGTAAGAAGGAGACCCACTATGTCCCGACGCAAAGAACCTGTGATCCCGTCTGATTTGCTGGATCAACTTTTGGCTGGCGGCGATGCTGCGGCAGCCTTGC
>JBJTTE010000097.1:0-4961 GCA_046080005.1 Erythrobacter sp. | reverse complement strand
CAATTCGGCTCCGTCAGGGTGGGTCAGGTTGGTCGGAAACCGCTCTAAGATCCGAGTTTCCGCTGGGATGACGAGTGGTGCGAATGTTTCACGTGAAACATTTGGAGAACATCAATCGTGCTTCTTTTCTCGCGTCGGCTTGAGCAGCTCGGGAGAGAAGAACCCGATGGGCTGGACGGCAGCGGCGCGTTTCTTCAGCTCGCCGCGCATGTTCTGATATTCGTCCTCCATCTCTGGCGTGACGGTCGCGCGGGAATCCTTGAGTGCCGCCGCGAAGTCGCGGGCCTCGACCGCGCTGACCTCGCCGCCGACGCGGCGTAGCGCAGCAAGCCCGGCACGGCGCACTACATCTTCGAGATCCGCGCCGGTAAACCGCTCGGTTTCGGCGGCGATCCCGGCCAGATCGACATCCTTGGCGAGCGGCATCTTGGCCGTGTGAATGCCGAGAATATGCACGCGGCCTTCCTTGTCGGGGGTGCCGACGTAAACCAGCTCGTCAAAGCGACCCGGGCGCAGCAGCGCGGGATCGACCAGTGTCGGACGGTTGGTGGCACCGATCACGATGACCGATTGCAGCTCTTCAAGCCCGTCCATCTCAGCAAGGATGGTGTTGACCACCCGGCCTGTCACCTGCGGCTCACCCTGTCCCGATCCGCGGGCGGGGACGAGGCTGTCGATCTCGTCGATGAACACCACGCAAGGCGCGACCGCGCGGGCGCGGGCGAAGAGCCGGGCAATCTGCTGCTCGATCTCGCCATACCATTTCGACAGGAGGTCAGAGCTCTTGATCGCAATGAAGTTCGCCTCGGCCTCTTTGGCGACTGCCTTGGCGAGCAGGGTCTTGCCGGTGCCCGGCGGGCCATAGAGCAGGAAGCCCTTGGCCGGTCGGATGCCGAGCCGGCGGAAGGCCTCGGGGTTCTTGAGCGGCAGCTCGACCCCCTCCTTGAGCCGGTCAATCGCCTCGCCCACGCCGCCGATATCGCCCCAGCCGATCTGGGGCACCTGCACCATCACCTCGCGCATCGCCGAGGGCTGGACGCGCTTTAGCGCAGCAAGGAAATCGTCGCGTGAGACGCACAGGTCTTCGAGCACTTCGGACGGAATGGTGCGTTCATCAAGGTCAAGCCGCGGCATGATCCGGCGCACGGCTTCGATCGCGGCCTCGCGGGCAAGCGCGGCGATATCCGCGCCGACAAAGCCGTGGGTCACGCGGGCAAGCTCATCGAGATCGACCGCAGATTCGAGCGGCATCCCGCGCGTGTGGATCGCGAGAATATCGCGCCGTCCGCGCTGGTCGGGGACGCCGATGACAATCTCGCGGTCGAAGCGGCCGGGGCGGCGGAGTGCTTCGTCGATAGCGTCGGGACGGTTGGTGGCGGCGATCACCACGAGGTTGGCGCGCTTTTCCAGCCCGTCCATCAGCGTGAGCAGCTGGGCGACAAGGCGCTTTTCCGCCTCGCCCGGCACCTGCGTGCGCTTGGGCGCGATCGAATCGATCTCGTCGATGAAGATGATTGCGGGGCTGGCGCGGGTCGCTTCCTCGAACACCTCGCGGAGGCGCTTCTCGCTCTCGCCATAGCCCGAGCCCATGATCTCGGGGCCGTTGATGGTGAAGAACTCGGCGTCGCTTTCATTCGCGACCGCCTGCGCGAGGCGGGTCTTGCCCGTTCCCGGGGGGCCGTGGAGCAGCACGCCCTTGGGCGGCTCGACCCCGAGGCGGATGAATAGCTCGGGGTAGCGCAGCGGCAGCTCGACCATCTCGCGCAAGGCGCGGATCGTGTCTTCCATGCCGCCGACATCGTCATAGTTGACCACTGCCCGCCCCCCGCGCGGGTCTTCGAACTCGGCGCGCAGCTCGACCTCGGTGTTCTCGTCGATATGGACGATACCCTTGGGGCTGGTGGCCGCGACGGTGAGCCTGATCTGGGTCAAGGCATAGGCTGGCGCGCGCAAGAGCTGGCGAACATCGGCCGGCATGTTCTGAACCGGCTGCTGGCCGGTGGTGGCAACCAGGTCACCCGCCACCAAAGGCCGCCCAAAGAAGTTGCGCTTGAGCGCCTGGGGTGGCCCCTGCAGGCGCATCTCGCGCTGGGCAGGGGCAAAAACCACGCGGGTGGCAGGACGCGATTCGCCAATCGCGATTTCGACATGCTCGCCCGAACCACCTTGCGCATTGGCGCGCTGGAGGCCGTCTAGCCGGACCACATCGAGCGCGTCATCCTCGGGATAGGCTGCCATCGCGATCGCGGCAGTGGTGCGCTTGCCCCTGATCTCGACCACATCGCCCTCGGTCAACCCGAGCTTCTGGAAGGCAATGCGCGGCATGCGGGCGATACCCGCCCCCGATTCCTCTTGCCGGGCGGGTGCGACCTGCAACCTCACGGTACGGGTAGGCGTAGCAGTTTCGGCGTCAGCCATCGGGCGTGCCCCTCTCCAAGCGACGTAAAGCCATTAGCTAAGCAAGGGGGCAAACGAATACAATCAGAGCAAGGCCTAGGGGGCCTCTCAGCTATCGGGCAAGCGCATCGGCTGAGCGCGCGGCGGCTCCGGGTCGGGCAAGAAAAAAGCCCGGCGCGAGGCCGGGCTGGAAAAGTTTGGGAGAGGATGCCTAAAAGGCATGATCTAAATGCCCCAAGCCACGTCATTGTGCAAGTGCGAAAGACGCGTAATCGATTGCAAAAAGCACAATTAACCCTCGTGCGCGGCCAGTTTTGTGCGAAAAATTGCAATTTTTTGCCTATTTTCGCGGCATTCGCTCAAGGATTGAGCATATTTGCGTGCTGTGGCTCTTCCGCGATGCAACATGAAGGGTGATTCGACTTTGCCCAGCGCGCAGGCGTGACAGCGACGCACGAACGCACTAATCACAGATCACTCCGTGCGCGGGATCATGCCAGCGCGCTACCACAAGAGGCAGTCCGGCCCGATGACCAAGCTCTATTCCGACCCCGCCGCTGCGCTCGCCGGAGTGCTGCACAATGACATGCTGATTGCAGCCGGAGGCTTTGGCCTTTGCGGCCTACCCGAAAGGCTGCTCGATGCGATCCGCGATTCGGGCGTGACTGGCCTGACCTTCGCCAGCAACAATGCCGGGATCGACAATGAAGGCATCGGCAAGCTGCTGCGCACGCGGCAGGTGAAAAAGATGATCAGCTCCTATGTGGGGGAGAACAAGGAATTCGAGCGTCAATATCTCGCGGGCGAGCTTGAGGTCGAATTCTGTCCGCAAGGCACCCTGGCCGAGCGAATGCGCGCTGGCGGCGCAGGCATTCCCGGCTTCTACACCCGCACTGGCGTTGGCACTGAAGTTGCCAAAGGCAAGGAGCACAAGGACTTCGCCGACCGTGACGGGGTGATGCAGACCTATATCCTCGAACACGGGATCTTCGCCGACCTTGCGATTATCAAGGCGTGGAAGGCCGACGAGACGGGTAATCTGGTGTTTCGCAAGACCGCACGCAACTTCAACCTGCCTGCCGCGACCTGTGGCAAGGTTTGTGTCGCCGAGGTGGATGAAGTGGTTCCGGCAGGCAGCCTTGATCCCGACCAGATCCACCTTGCAGGCGTGTTCGTGAATCGCATCATATGCGGCGCACCCTATAACAAGAAGATTGAGTTCCGCACGGTCCGGGAGAGGGAGTCAGTTCAATGAATCAAAGGCTTCTATTGCTGCCGCTGCTGGCCTTGGCGGTTCCGGCCTTGCAGGGGTGTGTGGCTGTGGTCCCGGCTTTGGCCGACTCGACAATGCTCGGAACGGACGTGCTGCGCGAACGCGTTACCGAAGGCGAGGACAGGGTAGAAACTGCGCCTGTCGCTTCGGTGCCAGCGCCCGCTGCCGCCATCGCGATCCCGGCTCCCGTTCCAACGCAGGTGGCATCTGCGGCGATGCCTGCCGCTGTGCCCGCGGTCGTGGAACCCACTCTTCCGCCGGTCCCGGCCTCCGTTCCAACGCCAGTTTCGGCACCAAAACCCGCTTCTGTCGCGCCCACGCCACAACCAACTGCTGCTGTGCCAGCCGCTGGGGTCGCTGCCGTTGTTGCGCCGCTGAGAGCTTACCCTGATCCTGACCGTCCGCTTGCGGCCGACCAGTTCGGTTTTGCTCGTTTCGTGCGCTATGCGCAGGCTTCCGCGCGCGGGGCTCAGAGCGGGGCCGATCTGCCTTCTGCGGTGCTCATTGATCCTGTTGCGCTTGATGGCAAGCGCCGCCGCTGTGTTCCGGGCGAGCAGCCCGTCGCGCTCATCGATCTCGATCCTAGCGGCGGCGTCTTCGCCCCTCCGGCCAAACCTGACAAGCTGCCCAATCTGGCACTCGGCCTGGCAGTGCTGCGCGAGGCAGGCATTGAGGTTGCTTGGTTCTCTGATCTATCGACGAACTTGTCGGGCAATTTGCGCGCGGCGCTGGAGCAATCCGGGCTTGATCCGCGTGGTGAGGACATTGTTTCGCTCCGCCGCGACGAGGACGACACCAAGCAGAAGCGCAAGGAAAATCTCGCAGGGATTACCTGCATCGTTGCTATCGCCGGCGACGACCGGGCCGACTTTGACGAACGGTACAAATATCTTCGCAATCCTGCGGCAGGTGCCGGGCTTGAGCCATTGATCGGCGATGGCTGGTTCCTGATCGAACCGCTGCTCGCAACCAAGGGACAATAATCAACAATGAGCACGCTTCCTTCCGGCTGGACCCGTGACGACATGGCCGCCCGTGCAGCCCGCGAGCTTATGGATGGCTATTACGTCAACCTTTGTATCGGCATCCCGACGCTGGTCGCCAACCATATTCCGGAAGGGATGATGGTGACGCTCCAAAGCGAAAACGGTATGCTCGGTATCGGGCCGTTCCCCTATGACGACGAGGTCGATCCTGATCTGATCAACGCGGGCAAACAGACCATCTCCCAACTGCCGCACTCGGCCTATTTCGACAGTGCGACGAGCTTCGCGATGATCCGCGGCGGGCA
>JBJTTE010000096.1:0-7044 GCA_046080005.1 Erythrobacter sp. | reverse complement strand
ATCATGGCCTTGGCAAGATAACGAAGGACAGTCAGCACCATGGGCCGCCTCTAGCGCAGGGTGCGGGGCGAGGGAAGTGGCGGCACCGAGGCGCGGTGGTTGATGGCGCGTGTTCCCGAAATGTTTCACGTGAAACATTGGGGGTGTATCCCCTTGACATACGTAAGCGGGTTTGGCATATGAATTTGCATGACGAAGCCGCTCACCACCGCCGCCTTCTTTCGGATGTTTCCGGATGATGAAACTTGCCTTTCGCACCTGTTCACGGTGCGGTTCGGACAGGGCTACACCTGCCCCTCGTGCGAGCGCCCTTCCAACTGGTATCGCATCAAGGCCGAGCGCGCCTATTCGTGCCAATGGTGCGGTCACCACCTGCATCCGACGGTTGGCACCCCGTTCGAAAAGACCCGCACCCCCCTGCAACTGTGGTTCTATGCCATCCACTTGTTCACCACGACCCGGCACGGCGTTTCGGGCAAGGAATTGCAGCGCCAACTTGGCGTGACCTACAAGACCGCATGGCGCATGGCCGCGCTTATCCGCGAACACATGGCCGATGTTGACGGTGATCGCCCTCTTGGTGGCCCGTTCAAGACCGTGCAGATCGATGAAACCTTCGTGGGCGGCTATCGGCGCGGCGGAAAGGGCGGCAAGGGCAAGTCCGTTGTGTTCGGGATGCTCGAAAAGCGCGGCGAATTGGTTGCCAAGGTGGTTGCTGATCGCCGGAGCAACACCCTGATGCCAGAGATCATGGAGAACGTGCGCCCCTACAGCGAAATCCACACGGACGAACATTCCAGCTACCGCGAATTGGGCGAAAACAACGGCTATTGGCACAAGCAAGTGAACCACAGGCGCGAAGAGTGGGTCTCGGATGAAGGCGTAACCGTCAATGCCATTGAAAGCTTCTGGAGCCACCTCAAGCGGTCAATCGGCGGGACGCACACCAGCGTCAGCCCCAAGCACCTTGCCCGCTATGTCAAGGAATTCGAGTATCGTTTCAATCGTCGGAACCGTCCGGAGACGATGCTGCCGGAGCTTCTTTCGACGTTCCGGCCATTGAACGGATGACGCTTTGAAGCGTATCTGCATCACCAGGTACATCATTATCGTGTTCAAAGATAAAATCACTTAGTTTTGCGGCTTTTCTCGCCTGATTGAGTGTTATCATTACTGCTTCCCATGCTGGCTATGTTCACACGCAAGTCAGATATTTGCTCAGAAACCTTATCCAGCTTGTCGCCAGTTTTTTCGTAACGGTCGTCGATCCGACTGGCGAGCAAAAGATAGAGCGATATCATCCCGACGAGGCCTAGGCTGAAAGTCGCGGCCACGGCTTTCCAAAGCCAATCAACAGAATGTTCAAGCTTGCCAATGCTCACGGCTTGATCCCCCCACGAAGGGGGCGGAGAGCCGCTGCCCGATCCGCTTGAGCCGGAGAAGCTATTCCCCGACACACCAGCGGCAGGCTGAACCTTGCTTGCTCTTGCATCTGCAAAATGATGAATCTCACCCATCGGATGGGATGCCCAAGATTGACAGAATAAACTTCTGCCCATCGCCCCCACCGCCAGCAAATGCCGCCAGAAAAGCCACAGTGTTTTGCGCGGCACCCTCGAATGCAAACGTGCTTTCGATAAAGTCGCAATCCATCAGCACTGGGGGGAGTCCACCGCTGAAGATGAGCGTGCAGTCCACAAAGGACTTGTTTCTGAACCTTTGGTAATCGAGGCGAACCACCTCGCCTTGAACGACCTCGTTCCCCTCTCTCGGCCCTTTGCGTTGTTTTTCCATGAGTCGGGACTACCCCGACGACTCGCAGCCTGTCAATTACGTATGTCAAAGGGATACACCCCAAACATTGGTGGGCCACAAAGCGCCTAAATCCGCAGAAAGCGCGGTTTCAAGCCGTGCGAGTGTCCCTCTGGCCTGAGCCTAACAGGGGCCTAACAGGGGCCTAACAGGGGTCTAGCGGGGACCTAAGGCGAGCTGGGTGGGGGTCAAAAGCTTGCAAGCCCGGGCCTGAAATTGAACGCGCGGCACCAGAGCTGAGAAAGCGATCATCACCAATGCGCAAGCCCGCTGTGCAGGGGGGGGACGATTCAACGCAGCGCGCAGGACTTACTCTGCGGCCTCAGCCTGGATGCTCGACGCAGCTTTCACCGCCTGCCGGGCATTCGGCGCAAAGCGACCATCGACTTCCGCGCCTTGCTCGATGGTCAGGCCATCATAATGCACGTCGCCCTCGATATGGGCGGTCTTGAGGATCACCAGTTCGCGCGCGGTGATCGTGCCCGAGACTTTGCCTGCCAGCCGTGCGTTTTCGGCGGTCACCGATCCACGGATCGCGCTCTTGTCGCCCTGCACCAGCGCGCCGCAGGTGATGTCGCCCTCAACCGAGCCGTCGATATGGAGGTCAGCCGAAGCAGTGATATTGCCGGTGATAGTGATGTCCGCGCCGATCACCGAAAAGGTTGCACCAGAGGCCATGTAGCTGCTCCTGTTAGCGGGCGCCGGTACCGACGGGCTGGTCAGATCCGGATCGGCGGACTTCCTTGAAAACATCGGGGGCGGCCTCCAGAAACGGGCGCGGGTTTACCGCGCGATCATTGATGCGAATTTCGAAATGCAGGTGCGGGCCAGTCGAGCGCCCGGTATTGCCCAAGCCGCCGATGGTTGACCCGGCAGCAACCGGCTGGCCGACGCGAACGCCAATGCGCGACAGGTGCGCGTAGCGGGTCGACATCCCGTTGCCATGGGCAATGTCGATCGCCTGACCATAGCCTGCTTTCCACCCAGCATAGGTCACACGGCCTGCGGCAGCAGCAAACACCGGCGAGCCGATCGGACCCTTGAAATCGATGCCCGAGTGCATCGCCCCGCGTCCATTGAACGGATCGCGGCGATAGCCGAAGCCCGAGGTGATGTTCTGGACCGGCGAGGGCACGACATGCGGAATGCCGAGCAACGCGCGCTCCATCACCGCCATCCGCGCAAGGCTGAGGCCGAGCCGTTCAAAGCGCGGGTCGATATTGCTGGCACCAAAGACCGACTCAAACGGGCCGCCCATCCCTTGCTTGGCCTCGCGGGTGAGCATCTTGGGATCAAGGTTGAGCTTGCGCATCGCAGTTTCGGCGCGGCGCGCGCGCGCATCGGCAAAGCGGGTGAGGCGTTCGACAAAGGCGAGCTGGCGGGCTTCGACCTCGGCGAGACCCCTGGCTTGCGGGATCGCGGCACCGACCTTCCTGACCGTCGCGCTAGCTTCAGCGCTCGAATCCGTCACGGTGCCGTCGGCTTTTCCTTCCGCCACGACGTCATCGGGCAGCATCCGGGCCATTTCCTCGAGGAATTCTTGCCGCTCTTGCAGATCATCGACCACCTTATTGAGGTCGTTACCATATACCTTGAGCCGTTCGCTCGACTTGGCCACCTGCGCTTTCTCTTCCATGAAAGACGCCAAGTCCGTTTCGGCACGATATTGGCGCCAGGCCATCACACCCATCGCGACCAGCCACAGGAACAGCACCAACACCGCCGCACTTGCGACCCGCTTTTGGAACTTTCCGGATATCTTGATGAAGCGCACCTGACCGTCGGCGCGCATGAAAAACTCACGGTCGGGGAACCACCGTTGGAGGCGCTCGCCCCACGTCTGTGCGGTATTGCTCTCTGACAATTGCGGCCCCGGCTTTTTTTTGGTGCGTTCCCCACCGCGCTGCTAACAGGGTGACCCCTTATGGTCGAATCCTCGACTCGGGCGGCCAGATGAATCGAAGATGAAGCGAAGCGGATTCACGGCGAATCGATCCAACCCGCGCCTGGACCTCGTCTCAGTGGTGTTAACCACCCCGGAGAATCGCTTGGATCGTCTCCGAGTCGCATGGCCTGACAGGCCGGTTGCGGAGTGCTAGGAAGCGGTCATGAATCAGATGATCGCCCCTTCGAACACCGCCGCGCAGGCCGATGCGGCTGCGCTCGTGACAGCCCTTGCCAAGGCAGCCCGGCTCGCCCAGCGCGAGCTCGCGGCGATGCCAAGTGCCGCGCGTGCCGCTGCTCTGCACCGCGCCGCAGACGCTTTGCGCAGCGCGACGGCAGGCGTGATCGAGGCCAATGCCAAGGATGTGGCGGCAGGCGCAGCCAATGGGCTGAGCAGCGCCATGTTGGACCGTTTGGCGCTTGACGAGAGCCGGCTGGCGGGAATTGCCGATGCGGTTGCGGCGGTGGCTGATCTGCCCGATCCGGTCGGGCAAGTGATCGATTCCTCTGAGCGGGCTAACGGACTCAAATTCCAGCGTATCCGTGTGCCGGTCGGCACCATCGGGATCGTCTACGAAAGCCGCCCCAATGTGACCGCCGATGCGGCCGCGCTGTGCGTGCGCTCGGGCAATGCGGCGCTGCTGCGTGGGGGCAGCGAGGCGGTCCATTCCAATCGCGCGATCCACGCCGCGCTGATCGAGGGCCTGGTCGCTGGCGGGGTGCCGGCGGATGCGGTGCAACTGATTCCGACGCAGGACCGCGCCGCGGTGGGCGCGATGCTGACCGCGAGCGGCCTGATTGACATGATCGTGCCGCGCGGCGGCAAGAGTCTCGTCGCTAGGGTGCAGGCCGATGCGCGCGTGCCGGTGCTCGCGCATCTCGATGGTCTGTGCCACACCTTTGTTCACGCCGCCGCCGATCCGGTCATGGCTGAGGCGATTGCGCTTAACGCCAAGCTGCGCCGGACCGGCGTGTGCGGCGCGATGGAGACGCTCTTGATCGACACAGCCTACCCTGACGGGGCTGCGCTGGTGACGGCGCTGATCGATCAGGGGTGCGAGGTGCGCGGCGATGCCCGCGCGCGCGGCTGGGATGCCCGCGTGATCCCGGCCAGCGCCAATGACTGGGACACCGAATATCTCGACGCGATTCTCTCGGTCGCCTGTGTCGACGGGCTAGAGGGTGCGCTGGCGCATATCGCGCGCCATTCCTCGGCCCATACCGACGTTATCGTCACGAGCGATGCGGTGGTGGCCGAGCGCTTCCTGAGCGAGGTCGATAGCGCGATTGTGATGCACAATGCCTCCTCGCAATTCGCCGATGGGGGCGAATTCGGGCTGGGCGCGGAGATCGGTATCGCCACCGGGCGGCTCCATGCGCGCGGTCCGGTCGCGCTTGAGGGGCTGACCACCTATAAGTGGCAGGTGCGCGGGAGCGGGCAGGTTCGCCCTTAAGCCTTTGGCGTCCGACTCTCATCTCACCGGGCTGCTCGGCGGCAGCTTCAATCCTGCGCATGGCGGGCACCGGCGGATCACGCTGTTTGCGGCTGATGCGCTCGGGCTGGCGCAGACCTGGTGGCTGGTCTCGCCCGGCAATCCGCTGAAGCCGCAGGACGATATGGGTTCGCTCAAGGCGCGGCTGCGCTCGGCAGAGCGGCAGGCCCGGCGCGCGCCGATTGTGCCGAGCGCGATCGAGCTTGATCTCGACACGCGCTATACGGTCGACACCCTCGTCAAACTCGTCCGCCGCTATCCCAAGCGGCGCTTCGTGTGGTTGATGGGGGCGGATAATCTCGCCCAGTTCCACTTGTGGAAGGGCTGGCGGCGAATTGCCCGGACAATGCCGATTGCGGTGATCGCGCGGCCCGGCTATGATGCAGCCGCCATGACGAGCCTCGCCATGGCCTGGCTCAGGCGCTATCGTGTGCCCGTCGCCAGCATTCGGAAACGGGGGCAATGGAGCGCACCGGCCCTGGTGTTATTGCGTTTCGATCCAGATCACCGCTCGGCCACGGCGATCCGCCGTGCCCATGCCGGGTGGGCCGCAGCTTTGCTCGGCGAGGGATCGCAGCGGACACTTCGTGACGCACCGGTGCGCGATCGGCTGACATTCCGCAGCATCCAGTCATGGGAGGACGCATGAGACACATGTCAGGCGTTGCGGCTCCCTTGCCTGTTCGCCTGCGTGATGTGCGCCGATACTGCCCTGAACTCTGGAGATACCCGATTGCCGATGACCGAAGCTCTCCTCGCTTCCCTGCCGCTTGGCGCGGTGCAAGCTGCCGCCAACACGGCCCCATCGCTGGCCCGTTCTGAGATGGACGCGGCGGCCCTCCACGATCTGGTGCTTGCCCAGCTTGACGATGATCAGGCGCAGGACGTCGTCTCGATCCCGCTCGAAGGGAAGAGCTCGATTGCCGATCACATGGTGATCGCCAGCGGCCGCTCGACCCGGCAGGTCGCAGCGATGGCGCAGAAGCTTGCCGAGAAGATTAAGCAGGCCGGATTTGGTCATGCGCGGGTTGAAGGCCTGCCGGCGGCCGACTGGGTGCTGATCGATGCGGGCGACGTGGTGGTCCACCTGTTCCGCCCGGAAGTGCGCAGCTTCTACAACCTTGAACGGATGTGGTCGTTCGAGGGCAGCGAAGCCGCCTCAGGCAGGGCCTAGTTTTTTCGTGGTCCGCAGCCCATCCGGGCTGCGAAATCCTCGCTCACACGGCCCGAGGGCCGCGTCGCTGCGGGCGGGCGGTCGCCCTTGCGGTCGCTACGCGACCGTTTGGTGCTTGTTATCGGGGTCTGTCCTATCCTTCTCCACATCATTGCGCGCGGGAAAATCGGGCGCTCGCCGGAGGGCGAGTTGGTCGAGCGCTATGCCAAGCGGCTGACTTGGCCTCTGCGCCTGACCGAATGGCCCGACACTGGGCTCGGCAAGGCCGCAGATCCGCTCACCCCCCACCGCACCGTGCTGCTCGACGAGCGTGGCAAGGCGATGTCGTCCGAAGCTTTTGCAACCTTACTCGGGCGTTGGCGCGATGAGGGCGTGCGCGAGACCCGCTTTGTCTTGGGGGCTGCCGATGGCCATTCGAATGCCGAGCGCGCCGCTGCCGACCTGCTGCTTGCCTTCGGCCCTGCCACCTGGCCGCATCTGCTGGCCCGCGCGATGCTGATGGAACAGCTCTACCGCGCGACGACGATCCTTGCAGGCCATCCCTATCGTCGGGCATGAGGGCGACATGCGCCGCTCGCTGATCCTGACTCTGTTCGCCATGCTCGGCATCGGCACGGCGCT
>JBJTTE010000095.1:0-7080 GCA_046080005.1 Erythrobacter sp. | reverse complement strand
GCCCGGATCCTCGACGACATCGGTCAGCGGCCCGCCGCGCAAGGTGACCCGCTCGCTCGCATAGTTCAGGAACAAGGTGAACTGCTGGACCTTGTCGGTGTCTTCGAGCCCGATCGAGATGTTCCCGACATGGTCGGACTGGCCTACCAGCGAAGCGCCATCGTCGAACAGCAAGCTGGCGTCCTGCGTTGGTGCGCCGGGCACTGGCGCAATCTGGCCCGCAGTGACTGCGATGTTCGATTGGGTGAAGGTGTAGTTGGCCTGTACCAGCAACTGCTTGGTCGCGAAGAACCCGCCCATATCGAACAGATCAAAGGCGTAGGCCGCATCGACTTCCGCACCGTACAGCTCCGCCGAGGGCGCATTGGCAAAGCTGGTCAAGATTTCGCCGGAGGCGTTGATCAGGAAGTTCTCGATCGGATTGTCGATTTCCTTGTAGAAGCCGGCAAGGCTCAGCCGATTACGCCCGCCGAGGTAATATTCGGCGCGGGCTTCGTGGTTGATGAGCTCGCTGTCCTGCAGGAACGGGTTACCGCGGAAACGACGGTTGGATTCGGGATCGAAATAGGTCTGCTCCACCAGCTCGCGGAACTGCGGGCGGGCGATAGTCTGCGATGCTGAAATGCGCAGCTGAAGATCGTCGATCGCTTCCCAGGTTACGGTCGCGCCGGGCAGGAAGTAATTATTCGTGATGTTGGTCGGCGTAGAGCCCACAATCGGCGTCTGGAAGATCGACTGATCAAGCGCAACGGTTTGTGTTCCGTCCTCGTAACGCACGCCGACATCAACCGTCACCCGGTCAGTGGGCACCCAGCGCAACTGGCCATAGCCAGCGTGGACCTCAAGCCCCGCGTCGAACACCGGGAAGGGCGTCTGTTCGGTCAGCGTCACGTTCAGGCCAGCGCGGGTCGCGCCATTGAAGATATCGCCCGGACGACGCAGGCCGATCGCCGAAATGAGGCTCTGCCCCGCCTCGGTGCCGATGAAATTGCACACCGGACCGCACGAGAGCAGCGGGAGAAATTCGCGGCTCGAAGAGCGGCGGTCGGTGTCGTTCCAGGCATAGCCGATTGTCGCGGTCAATTCGTCGAACAATTCGTAGGACACGTCCGCGCCAAGGAAATACTGGTCTTCCTGCAGATCATCGAAAGCAACCGAGGCGCGGTTGGTGTCACCCAGGCGGCCAGACAGGTCGACCAGGAACTGGTTGCCGAAGCGGTCACCGGGGTTGTTCGAGCGGACATATTCGATGTCGGCATTGAACGGCGCCTCGCGATCGGTGCGGGCAAAGCCGCCGCGCAGGTCGAGCTGGAGCCGGTCGAAATCGAGCTCGGTCACCAGCTGCGTGTCGATCAGCTGGCGTTCGAACCAGCCGGTTTGCTGGCGCTGGAAGTCAAAGCCACGATCACCGAGGTTGACCGCAACGCGCGTGCCGAGGCGCGCGGTCTTGAGCGTGTCGCGGATGTAGAGATTGGTCCAGCGCACCGTGTGCTCGCCAATGTCCAGCCCGAAGCCAAGCAGCGCGTTCACCAGCACGTTATTGTCGGTGATGAAGGTGTTGGTGGTTTCGAAGATCTGGGAAAGATCGGCGTTGCCCGCCTGGCTCAGCACCGACCGGTTGCGCCAGCTATTGGTGATGCCGCCGGTGGCGATAATGCCCAGGTAATTGCGATCCCCGACTTCAAAGGTGAGACCTGCCGAGAGGTTGGCACTGAAGTTGGCGGGCAGGCTGTTGTTCTGCTGCACCGTGACGAGGTTAAGCGGGAACAATTGCCCGGCGATCCCACTCGCCTGTGCCGGCGTCAGGTCGCCGACGCGCAGGCCGCTGTCGAAGAAGCCCTGCAGGTTCGACGGGATGTCGCGGTTGCCGTTGTCGAAGCCGAAGGTGTCGAACCGGCTGCCGAAATAGGTCAGACCGTTCTCAAAGGTCGTTTCGGTATCGCCGCTACCGCTGATGCTGAGCGTGAGGAAGTTCTCGGTCGGGATGGCCTTGGTGGTGAGGTTGATCACCCCGCCGCCGAATTCACCGGGGAAGTTGGCCGAGAAGGTCTTTTGCACCAGCGAGGAGGAAATCACGCTGGTCGGAAAGATGTCGAGCGGGACAACGCGGCTCAGCGGCTCGGGGCTGGGCAGCGGAAGACCATTGAGCAGCGCGAGCGAATAGCGATCACCCAGGCCGCGCACGAACACGCGCCCGTCGCCCACCACCGAGAGGCCGGTGACACGGCCCAGCGCTCCGGCGATGTCGCCTTCGCCCGTGCGCGCAATATCGGCTTCGGTCAGGACGTTAAGCACCTGACTTGAGGAGCGTTCGGGATTGCGGTTGCGCCGTCCGGTCACAATGATCCCGCCGCCCGGCAGCGAGATATCGGTTTCCTGGAGTTCTTCTGGGGGTGGCTCACCCTCGGTCTCGCTGGTCAGCGGATCAGACGCCGTCTCTTGCTGTGCCGCCTCATCGTCCTGCGCTTCTTGCGCGTGGAGCATGGATGGCCAGGTGAGCGACGTGGTGAGAAGCAGCAGCCCTGCCAGGCGCGTGCCAGTAGACATAGGTGAGGACCCCCTCATGATTTGTCCTGTATCCTGGTCAGGAGCCGCAATGGCGGCCTACCTTTATGTGCAAGGGGGGAGGCGCAGCATCGCAACGCAGCGTCTCCCCCTGGCTTTCTTTTCCAGCTGCCTCAGGTGGCGGAGACGGGCAGCGATGTGCAATCCCCGGTCGAGCTACCGAAATTCAGGATCGAGGAGTTGCAGGTCCAGTTGCGGTAGGTCGCGAGACCGGCAGCGTTCTGCACCGCGCCGATGAAGGTCTGCGCTGTGAAGAAGCTGGAGCGCGGCGCGGGGTTGAACACCGCCACACCATTCTCGCCCGCGCCATTGACGATCCCGTCGGTGAGGGTGATCGTGAAGGCGAGGTTGTTGCCGGTGCTGGCGCCGCTGGTCACCGCAGTCAGGACTTCGGCATCAGTGGTGTTGTTTGCCGCTGCCGAGCGGTCACCGCGTGCCTGACGGTTGGTGCCGCCATCGCAGACCAACGAGTTGATGCCGATCAGCGCGTCGAGCGTTTCCTGCTCATCGATGCGGAAGCAGAAGGTGGCATCGCCATCGATCTTGTTCATCACACCATTGGTGAGGCTGAGCGCCGCACCGCCGCGTGCGCGAACCATCTGCGCCGAGGCGCTCGAACGTTCGACGAAGGTGAAGTTGTTGACCTGCATCCGGGTGCGGGGCAGGGCAGCAATCGGGCGGCTCGCCTCGTTGGGCGAATCAAGTTCGATGATCGCATCGCCAGTCGTGGTGCGCTGCACGACCACCGCACCGTCGACATTGTTGATCGCGCCGCTGTCGGTATCGATCGAGTCGTCCGAGGCACCGATCACCGCCAGATTGCGGATATTCACGGTGCCACCGAAGAACTCCACCCCGTCATCCGAGCTGTTGAACGACATGATGTTGGCGAAGGTCGTGCCCGAACCGGTACCGCCGGTGGTCAGCGACTGGAGTTCGTTGCCTGGCGCCAGTTCAAAGCCCGAGAAGCGGATCTGGTTGAAGGTGAACGAGCCCGAGTTGTCGGCGTTGTTGCTGCCGCCGAACGGGGTGGCCACTGCGGTGCCTTCCAGCTGCTGTTCGCAGGTGGCGTTGGCGGTCGGGTTCGCGGTGGTGTTGAACACCAGCGAGTTACAATCCGACACCGGCGCGCGGCCAAGGATCACGACCCCGCCCCACTGCTGCTGGCTGTTGTCGTTGTTGAGGCCAAGCACGTTGTCGCGGCTGGTCCAGATGATCGGGCGGTCGGCCGTGCCGTCGGCGCGGATCGTGTTGCCGCGGTTGACGACAAAGAACGAGTTGGCCTGGGCGAACAGGATGACGCCCGGCTGGATCGTCAAGGTGACGCCGCCGCCGGTGCTGCTGAAGCCGCGATCCGTGCCGACATTCACGCGGTCCTGGATCTGATACACCAGCCCGCGGATACGGGGCAGTTCGTCGGAGACGTTGAAGGTGGCTGGCAGGCGGCAGACGCGATAGGCGCCGGTCGGGCCGCTGATGGTGCCGCCGTCGGTGAGGCCGCCGGCCGATGCGATCGTCGGACAACCGGCTGCCGCGGTGACCAGCGTCTGCGTCGGTGTCGGCGTCGGGGTCGGAGTGGGCGAGGGCGGCGGGTTGTTGATGATGATATCGCCGCTGGTGCCGGGCGAGACGATTTCATCCGCGCCGCAGCCTGCCAGAGCGACCAGGCTGCAACCCAGGATGAGAGTGCGTTGAATATTTTTCACAGCGAGCGGTCCCCTCTTGTGCCGAGAATCGATGGGGGCGCGTCTTGGCTACCCCGAACCGCTGGCTAGGAGGCGGGCGTGACAGAATTCTTGCAGCATTACAGCAATGTGTCACAAACGTAATTATGACCTAAGAAAGACAAATATGACCATTTGAGCCTGCGGCGATTGGTCCGAACGCCGCGTATCTGTCACAATGAAATGCATTTGAAACAGTTATTTGGAACCATAAATTGCACAAATATTACATTGTTTCAATTTTGTTGCATTGACGTGGACGGCGAGTCATTATGCCCCTCATACCAAGAGGAGCTATGCCAATGTCCGTTACCCTTTTCGCCTTTGCGCTGCTGGCTGCGAGCCCGCAGATCGGGGCCGCCGATGCGCCCGCGCCCGAGCTTGCCGTCCAGCCGCTCGCTGCTGGTCATGCCGATCAGGCACTCGCCACTCTGGAGCAGGCCAGCGCCGCCGATCCGGGTGATGCGGCAGTGCTGATCAACCTCGGAATTGCCTATGCGCAGGCTGGCGAGGATGCCAAAGCGCGCGCGGCCTTCCAGCAGGCGCTGACCTGCGACGAGGTGGTTGAGCTGGAAACCGCCGATGGCAGCACTACCGATTCGCGTCGCCTGGCCCGCAAGGCGATCCGCATGCTCGAGCGCGGCGAATTCCGCACGCAAACCGCGCGCGCCGACCAATTGACCCTGCGCGACTGACTGCTGGGAAGACCGGCGGGCGCAGGCAGGCTGAGCGCAAAATCACGCCGCCTTCACGCCCGCCAACCTCAAGGCTGTCACCTGCCTGTCATTTAGGATAGACAAAGGGAGACACTCTGGAGGGCTGAGACATGATTCTCGCCGCGGCTTGCCGCGTCATGGTTATCGCTGCTGCGGTTGGGCTGGCGGCGGACGCTCGCGCCGACGTGCTCGAACTGGGGGCTGATGGTGCGCGCTGGGTGGCTGGGCCGCTCGCCGGACAGAGCGTCGTGCCCGATCCTGCTGCCCCCCCGCAAGTCCGCCTCGCAGCCGGCGATGCGCCCGCGCTGCCCGCCTCGGCAATTGCCGATCCGGCCCGCAGCGCCGCTGCCATTCCACCGCGCTATGCCGCGAAGATCGCCGAGCTGGCGGCCCGCTTTGACCTGTCGCCCAGCCTGCTTGAAGCCTTGGTTTGGCAGGAGAGCCGCTGGCGGGAAAACGCAGTCTCCCCGGTCGGCGCACAGGGGCTGGCCCAGCTGATGCCCGGCACGGCGCGCTATCTCGGGGTCGACCCGCGTGATCCTTTCGCCAATCTCGAAGGCGGGGCGCGCTACCTGCGCGAACAGCTCGACCGCTTTGACGGTGATCTCGAAAAGGCGCTTGCAGCCTATAATGCCGGGCTGGGCCGCGTCGAGCGGGCGGGCGGCATTCCCAATATCCGCGAGACACAGCAATATGTTGCCGCCATTATCGGCCGGCTCGCCAACCATTCGCGCCCGGTGGGTCAATGACCGGTGCGGCGCCAGCAATTGATGAAAGCCTGACAAACCGATGACATCGCAGTTCCGCCTTCCTGCCCGCCTGATTGCCGCCCTGACCTTTGCCCTCGCGCCGAGCGCCGTTCTGGCGCAGACCGCTGACCCTCAGGGCTCTGGCCCGATCAATAATGCGCTCCTGTGGCTGCAGGGCACGCTGCTCGGCACGGTTGCGACCACTGTGGCGGTGATGGCCGTGGCGGCGATTGGCTTTATGATGCTGACCGGGCGGATGAACTGGCGGTTCGGCGCGACCGTGATCATCGGCGTGTTCATCCTGTTCGGCGCGACTACCATCGTCGCGGGCATCCAGGCGGCTGCCGGATAGGCGCGATGAGCGAGCTCACCCGCCATCCTGTCCACCGCGCGCTCACCCGCCCGCAGATGTTCGCCGGCGTGACGATGAACTTCTTCATCATCAACCTGATGGTGACGACGATCGCCTTCCTGATCCTCAAGAGCTGGTGGATCCTGCCGGTGCCAGCGGTGATGCACGTGATCGGCTATTTCGCCTCGCTGCGCGAACCGCGCATTTTTGATCTGTGGATCACGAAGGTTTCGAAGTGTCCGCGCGTTCCCAATTTCAAGCGTTGGGGATGCAATTCCTATGCCCCGTAAGTGGATCGGTGCCGCCGCCTGGAGCGCGAAGGAAGCCAAGGTCGGCGAACGGCTGCCCTATGCGCGCCTGATCGACGAGAACACCGTGCTGCTGCGCGACGGCTCGGTGATGAGCGCGATCCAGGTCCCTGGCCTGTTGTTCGAGACCGAGGACAGCGACGCGCTCAACGCCCACGCCGCCACCCGTGAGGTGATGCTGCGCTCGACGCTTGATGCGCGCTTCGTGATGTATCACCATGTCATCCGCCGCCGGGTGGAGGTCGAGCTTGACGCGGAATTCCCCGATCCGCTCTCGCGCCATATCGACGCGCGCTGGAAGCAGCGGCTGGCGGGCGGATCGCTGTTCATCAACGACCAGTTCGTGACCCTGATCCGTCGCCCCGCGCGCGGCAAGACGGGCCTGCCGGAGCGGATCAGCAAGCTGTTCTCCCGCGCCGGGCAGGAAGAGCTGGAGGCTGATCCGAAGGACCTGCGCAGCCTCAAGGCCGCGATTACTGGGCTGGTCGCCTCGCTGCAGAACTATGGCGCGGCGGTGCTGGGGGACTATCAGGCTCCCGGTGCGAGCGGCACCAATTCGGAAATGCTGGAACTGCTCTCGGCGCTCTATAATGGCGAGATGCGCCCGGTGCGGCGCCCGGCGGCGGAGACCGATATCGGCCAGATGCTGCCCTATCGCCGCGCGAG
>JBJTTE010000094.1:0-4658 GCA_046080005.1 Erythrobacter sp. | reverse complement strand
TCTGATCGGCCTTGCGCGCCGAGATATAGACCCGCGCGCAGCCCGCGGCGAGCAGGCCCTCGACGAACATCTTGCCGATTCCCCGGCTGCCCCCGGTGACAAGCGCGATGCGCCCTTCGAGGCTGAAAAGTGACTGTATGTCCATGTGATCAATATCCGCTCAAGGTCGCGACGTGGTTCGCGTGGAAATAGGCATCGCCGAGGAACTCGGCGAGCGCGCGGTCGCGCTTCATGTAGAGGCCGATGTCATATTCGTCGGTCATCCCGATCCCGCCATGCATCTGCACCCCTTCCTGCACCGCGAGCCGCGCGGCCTTGGCAACCTTGGCCTTGGCGACGCTGGCCATCAGCGCGGCGCTCGGCGCGCCGGCATCGAGCAGTTGCTGCGCCTTGATGGTCACCGCGCGGGCAATCTCGACCTCGGAATAGAGGTGGCTGGCGCGGTGCTGCAGGGCCTGGAATTCGCCGATCTGCTTGCCGAACTGCTTCCTCTGCTTGAGGTAATCGACGGTCAGATCCATCGCCCCCCGCGCGACGCCGACGCCTTCCGCCGCCGCGCCGACGCGCCCGGCCAGCAGCATCGCGTCGAGCACCGCGCGCCCGCCGTCGATCTCGCCGATCACGGCATCGCCGTCGAGCTCGACACCGTCAAACTTGGTGTGGGTCGCCATAGACGAATCCACCAGCCGCACCGCGTCATGGCTCATGCCCGAAGCGTCCCTGGGCACGGCAAACAGCGTGACCCCTTCCGCGTCCTGATCCCCGCCCGAGGTCCGTGCGGCGACCACCAGCATGTCAGCGCTCGCGCCCTGGATCACGAAGCTCTTGGCTCCGCTCAGCCGGAAGCCATTGCCTGACTTCTCCGCGCGGGTGGTGATCCGCTCCGGGCGGTGCTTGGCGGTCTCGTCGATCGCCACGGCGAACACAGAATCCCCGGCTATCAGGCCCGGAAGATAGCGCGCCTTGAGATCAGCCGACCCGTGCTTCAAGGCCGTCGCTGCCAACACCGAGGACGTCAGGAACGGCGAAGGCGTGAGGTTGCGGCCGATCTCCTCGAGCACGATTCCGGCCTCGACATGGCCCATGCCAAGCCCGCCGTCGGCGTCCTCGACCAGCATCCCGGTAAAGCCCATCTCGGCCATCTGCTTCCACAAGCCGTGGCCAAAGCCGTCCTTGCAATTGCGGTCGCGCCAGTGGCGCAGTTGCTTGGTGATGTTGCCTTCATCGGCCATGAAGCCGGCTGCGGTGTCGGCGAGCATGGCCTGATCGTCGTTATGATACAGGGGCATTGGGGGTTCCTCTCCCGAAATTCTCACTCCCCCGTCCCGGGCTTGACCCGGCGCCTCGCTTGTTCTCAGCCGCTGCCAAGAAAGCTGGTTCCCGGGTCAATCCCGGGACGGGGTGATTGTTGTGCTAAATCAAGCCCCCGGCAGATCGAGGATACGCTTGGAAATCACGTTGAGCATCACCTCGCTGGTGCCGCCCTCGATCGAGTTGGCCTTGGTCCGCAGCCACGCGCGCGAGGGCTTGCCGCCTTCGGTCGCCTCGCTCTCCCATTCGAGGCTGCGCGAGCCGCCGACCGCCATCACCAGCTCATGACGACGCTTGTTAAGCTCGGTTCCGGCATACTTCATCATGTTGGGCTGCGCAGGGTGCGCCTTGCCGACCTTGATTTCGTCGAGGAACTTCTCGCCCATCGCGGAATAGGCGAGCGCATCGACATCGAACATTGCCAGCTCTGCACGCAGCACCGGATCAAGATCATCGCCGAGACGCGCCGCATGGCGCTTCATCGCCGCGCCAATCCCGGCGGCTCGCTCCCCGCCATCGGCGCCCGAGATCATCTCGCGCTCGTGGCCAAGCAGATATTTGGCAACATCCCAGCCGCGGTTGATCGTGCCGACATAGGCCGGCACATCATCGCCATAGGACTTGGGGACCTCCACGTTATCGAAGAAGGTCTCGCAGAAGGGCGAAGAACCGCTGATCAGCTTGATCGGCTTGGTGGTGACACCTTCGGAAGCCATGTCGAACAGCATGAAGGTGATCCCGCCATACTTGTTCTCCTTATCGGTGCGGACAAGGCAGAAGATCCAGTCGGCATGGTCAGCGTAAGAGGTCCAGACTTTCTGGCCATTCACCACCCAATGGTCGCCCCGATCCTCACCAAAGGTCTGGAGCGAGACGAGATCGCTGCCCGAACCCGGCTCGGAATAGCCCTGGCACCAGCGAATTTCCCCGCGCGCGATTTCATTGAGCAGGCGCTGCTTCTGGCCTTCGGTGCCAAAGTGCAGCAGCGCCGGGCCAAGCATCCAGATGCCGAAGCTGCTGAGCGGCGGGCGGGCGTTGATGCGGCCCATTTCCTCGCGCAGGACCTTGGCCTCGGCCGGGCTCAGCCCAGCTCCACCATAGGCCTTGGGCCAGCTCGGCACGGTGTGGCCCTTGGCCACACAGGCCTCGAGCCAGGCCTTCTGCGCATCGTTCTTGAAGGTCGCGCGGCGGCCACCCCAATAAATGTCGTCTTCATCGCGAACAGGCTCGCGCATGGCAGGCGGACAATTCGCCTCAAGCCAGGCACGGGTTTCTGCACGGAAGCCATTCAGATCAGCCATCAGCCGATTCTCCTCTCTCGTCTCGCTCACTTGACGCTTACGTTAGTGGCATTTTACGGGACCTCGCAAGCATTCATCTTGAGCCGCCCAATGCCGTAGCGTCAGCGCCGCCCGGATTGACGCACCGCGCAATCGGTCTAGGTTTGAAACCGGTATGGGAGAGAGAGATTGGCCGGATTCGTAGGGCTTGAGCGCCGCGAGGGCTCGCGCGGATGAGCATTTTTGCCGGGCCAGTTCCGGGCAGGCTCAAACTGATGCACGGCTTTGGAGCGGTCGCCTTTGGGGTCAAGGACGGCGGCTTTTCGTTCTTCCTCTTACCCTTCTACAACCTCGCGCTATGCGTCGACGCAGGCATCGTTGGCGCGGCACTGGCGACTGCGCTGATTATTGACGCGCTGGCCGATCCGCTGATCGGGCACTTGTCTGACCGAACCTACACCCGCTGGGGTCGGCGCTTGCCCTGGCTGTATCTTGCTGCCGTTCCGCTGGCGGCGGCCTGGGCGCTGCTATGGTCGCCGCCCTTCACGGGTGTGCCGACCTATTGGGAAATCCTTGCGCTGGCAGTGGGGGTGCGGCTTTTGCTGTCTGCCTGCGAAGTGCCCTCGATCAGCCTGGTGCCCGAGATGACCAGCGATTATGTCGAGCGCACTCCGCTGTTCCGTTATCGCTATCTGTCGGGCTGGATCGGCGGCCTTGCGATGTCTGTCCTTGCCTTCACGGTGTTCCTGCCCACCCCCGAGGCGCAATTGCAGGCCGATGGCTACGCCCTGTTCGGGCTGGTTGGCGCGATTGTTATCCTGGTGTCGGTTATCGGCTCAGCTATCGGCCAGCACCCCTATCTCGCGCGGCAGCCCGATCAGCTGCCACCGCCATTTTCCTTGACCGGGGCTTTCGCGGAGATTTTTGATGCTTTCCGTGAACGCGCCTTCGTGATCTTCGCCTGCGGGGCGCTGGCAGCGCACATCAGCGCCGGGGTCACGCTGTCGATCACGCTCTATGTCACGCGCTATGTCTGGCAGTTCAGCGAGCTGGCCTTCAAGTTCTACCCGCTGGTGCTTGGCGTTTCGGTGATTGCGATGTTCTTCGTGGTTGGCCCACTGCACCGGCGGTTTGGCAAGCCTGCGAGCGGTGCGGGCGGCGCGCTAACCACCTTGGTGGTTGGCGGCATCCCCTATGCGTTGATGCTCACCGGGCTTTGGCCGCAGACCGGATCGGTGCCATCGACCGTGCTGTTCATGCTGTTCATGGTCGTCGCCAACACCTCTGGCGTCGTGATGATTATCTCTGCCACATCAATGGTCGCTGAAATTGTCGAGGCCTATGAAGAGCGCACCGGCAAACGCGCCGAGGGCACATTCTATGCCGGCAACTGGTTGGTCACGAAATCGGCGACTGGTGGGGGCATCCTACTCACCAGCCTTATCGTCGAGGCAATCGACCTTGCCCCGGGCACGGCGCAGGATGCGGTTGCGCCGGATATCGTGACCAATCTGGCGCTGGCCTATATGCTCGTCTCCACCATATTGGCGCTGACAGCCGCGTTCTGGCTCTCGCGTTTCCCGATCTCGCGCACAGATCATGATGCTCGCATGGCTGCGCGGATTGCCCGGGAGCGCGGCCCGGCCAGCGTGAACGCGCCTTAGAACTAAGAGCTTGGCGGGTGCGCCCGCCCCAGCCAATGCCACTTGGCCGCATACCGGCTCGCGCATTTCGGGCCGGCAATTCGTTTCGAGCCAGCTTCCGGTTTCGGTGCGGGAAACTTCGAGACCGGCCTCAACCGACTCCCGTCTTTCGCTTGACGCTTAGAGCGGTTTCCGACCAACCTGACCCACCCTTATCGCGTTCTGCAGTCCGCTGGACAGGAATGGCGCGCCGCAGGGGCTGTGGTTGCCCCTGCAAGCGGCATGACGACGCCAGCGGGCTTCAGAACGCGACCCCGCCGGGGCGGGCCGAATTGGGCACAGGGCTACGTTGATCGTCGCTCACGATGCGCTGCATCGCTCACTCCTCTCGCCTTGCCCTGTGCCCAATTCGGCTCCGTCAGGG
>JBJTTE010000093.1:0-5513 GCA_046080005.1 Erythrobacter sp. | reverse complement strand
GATCTGGGTTGCGGAATCGCCAACCGGGTTCGTGGATCATGCGCGCACGGACTTCAGCCGGGATCTCCTCGGCCAGCGCATCCATCCGCAGCCAGGCCGCCGCCTGCAGGCTGTGGTCGGCGCCCGCCGCCTGCGCGCCGTCCCGCCCGAGCAAATCAAGCAGCTGCCGATACTGGGTGCGCAGGCTCGTCTCACCCGTCGCGCGTTGGCGCAGGACAGTGGCAAGACGATCATCGAAAAACACCCGGTTCTCCTCAAGCGCAGCGTCGAGCCGAATCCAACACGCCCAGCACCCGTGTGCAGTCACCATAACGACCGCCATCCTGTTCGTCCTATCAGGATAGGGGAATTGTCACAGTCTGATGCGAAAGGCGCGTTGCAAAGCGGGACAATTGCTGTCAGACCTAATAATATTAGCCAAGCGATCCTATGGCCACGCGTCTTGTTTCTTTGGGATCATGTCGCGCCGCCCTCGCTATCTGGCGATGCGCGGTGCTGAAGGAGCAGAAATCCACGTGGCCAATCTCGATGATATCGACCGCCGGCTGCTGGCGGAGTTGCAGGCGGAAGGGCGCGTCACCAATGTCGAGCTCGCCCAGCGTGTCGGGCTGACCGCGCCGCCCTGCCTGCGGCGCGTGCGCGGCCTTGAGGAAGACGGCGTGATCCGTGGCTACCACGCCGATCTCGACCCCTCTAAGCTCGGCTTTGCGATTACGGTATTCGCGATGGTCAGCCTCAAGAGCCAGGCGGAGAGTGCATTGCGCGAGTTCGAGGAGCACATGAAGGCGCTTCCCGAAGTGCGCGAATGCCATATGCTCAATGGCGAAATCGACTTCATTCTCAAGATCGTGAGCAAGGATCTTCAGAGTTTTCAGGAGTTCCTGACCGGCAAGTTGACGCCTGCACCCAACGTCGAAAGCGTCAAGACCTCGCTGACGATCCGCACCGCCAAGCAGGAACCCGGCGTACCGTTGTAGTTGAGCGATTTTCTTTGATCGGCAAGGGCTTGATTGACGCCGAGCCGCCTAAATGCCCGGTGGCAGGCAGTTAACGAAGCGATCTGTAACGGTTGACCGTCCCCGATTAGTGCAATTTCAGCCTCGGCCGCACGATCCGGTTCACGCGCCCTATTGCCATCAAGAACATCGCCTTCATCCAGCCGTGGATGCCGATCAGGTGCATGCGGTAGAGCGAAATGTAGATGAAGCGCGCCAGCCGCCCTTCGATCGCCATGCTCCCGCCGATGAGATTGCCCATCAGGCTACCGACGGTCGAAAAGCGGCTGAGCGAGACGAGCGATCCCTTGTCGCGATAGACGAAGTGTCGCAACTCGCCGCCCTGCTGCATTCTGCAAATATTGGCGAATACCACGTCCGCCATTTGGTGCGCGGCTTGGGCACGAGGCGGGATCGGACGATCTTCGTTGGGCGGGGTGTAGCTCGCACAGTCTCCCAAAGCGTAGATGTTTGGATCTTGTTTGGTTTGCAGCGTGTCGGTGACGATGATCTGATTGCGTGAATTGGTTTCCAACCCGAGACCTGACAGCAAGTCAGCGCCTTTGACCCCCGCAGCCCAGACGATCAGATCGGCCTCGATCACGCTGCCACATTTGGTGACGAGTTGGCGCGGGCGGGCCTCGATCACTTGCGTGTCGGGACGCACCTCTACGCCGAGCTGTCCTAGCTCAAAGGCGGCAGCTTCGGCGAGCTTCTCCGGCAAGGCGGGCAAGATGCGCGGCCCGGCCTCGATCAGGGTGACATGCATCCGGCTCTCGTCAAATACTTCGAGGCCATAGTGCCGCAAAGCACCTGCGGCATTATAGAGCTCCGCGGCCAGCTCTACCCCAGTCGCCCCGCCACCGACGATCGCCACGCGCACCTGTTCGTCCGCGCCCGGATCGCGCAGCATCGCCCGGCTGACACGCAGGCATTGGTTGAGCAGGCGCGTGCGGAAGCGATCGGCCTGTTCGCGGCTATCGAGGTAAAGGCAGTGCTCCTTCACTCCAGGCACGCCGAAATCGTTCGAGACCGAGCCTAGCGCCAGCGCGAGGATATCATAGCGGATGGTATGGCCCGCGATCAGCTCACTTCCATCTTCGTCAGTGACGGGGGCAAGACTGAAAGTCTTGGCCTCGCGGTCGATCCCGTCGAGACTGCCCTGAAAGAAGCGGTAGCCCCAGCGGTAGCAATGCCCGCGGTAGCCGACCTCATCAAGGTTCGCGTCAAGCGATCCGGCGGCCACCTCGTGCAATAGCGGCTTCCATATGTGGCTGAGGTTCTTGTCGATAAGGATAATGTCGTGCCGCTTGCGCCCGTACTTGGCACCGAGCCGCCGGACTAGCTCAAGCCCGCCAGCGCCCCCGCCGACGACGACAATCTGGGTCTTGCGGGTCACTCGGGCACTCCTAACCTTTGCCGCGCAGCACAATCCCGAGAAAGCATTAGCGGGTCTAGGCGGGAATTGCGCGTCAAATCAGCGTGGCGGAGCACAAATTTTGTTGCGGTGCAGCATTATTGCATCGGTCGCAGTCAGCGCGGCTAGTCCTCGCGCTCCTCCAGCCACTTTTCCAGCCACTTGATCGAGTAATCGCCATTTAGGACGTCATCCTGTCGCAACAGCTCCTGGTGGAGCGGGATGTTGGTCTTGACCCCCTCGATCACCATTTCCTCGAGCGCGCGGCGCAGCCGCATGATGCAGCCTTCGCGGTTGCGGCCATAGACGATCACCTTTGCGATCATCGAATCGTAATACGGCGGGATCTTGTAACCGGCATAAAGCCCTGAATCGACGCGCACATGCATGCCGCCAGCCGGGTGGTAATAGGTGACAAGGCCGGGCGAGGGCGCGAAGTTGAAGGGGTCTTCGGCGTTGATCCGGCACTCGATCGCGTGGCCGAAGAACTCCAGATCCTCCTGCGTCACCGACAGCGGCTTGCCTTCCGCAATACGGATCTGTTCGCGCACCAGATCGACGCCCGTGATCGCTTCGGTGACCGGGTGTTCGACCTGCAGGCGGGTGTTCATCTCGATGAAGTAGAACTCGCCGTTTTCCCACAGGAACTCGATCGTGCCTGCCCCGCGATAGCCCATGTCGCGCATCGCCTTGGAGCAGACTTCGCCCATCCGCATGCGTTCATCGTGGCTGATGACGGGGGAGGGGGCTTCTTCCAGCACCTTCTGGTGGCGGCGCTGGAGCGAACAGTCGCGCTCCCCCAGGTGGATCGCATTGCCTTGCCCGTCGCCGAACACCTGGAATTCGATATGGCGCGGATTGCCGAGATATTTCTCGATATAGACCGTGGAATCGCCGAAAGCGGCCTTGGCTTCTGATCCGGCCTGCTGGATCAGCGTTTCAAGCTGGTCCGGCCCGGTGCATACCTTCATGCCCCGCCCGCCGCCGCCGCTGGCGGCATTGATGATGACGGGATAGCCAGCCGCTTCGGCAATCGCCTTGGCTTCGGTGATGTCCGACACCGCCCCGTCCGATCCCGGCACCAGCGGCAGGCCGAGCGCGCCAGCGGTGCGCTTGGCCTCGATCTTGTCGCCCATGGTGCGGATATGCTCGGGCTTGGGCCCGATCCAGATGATGTCATGCGCTTCGACAATGTCGGCGAACTTGGCGTTTTCCGAGAGGAAGCCATAGCCGGGGTGGATCGCGTCGCACTGCGCGACTTCGGCAGCCGAAATGATGTTGGCGATGTTGAGATAGCTGTCCGAGGCGGGCGGCGGGCCGATGCACACCGCATGGTCAGCTAGGCGCACATGCATCGCGTCGGCATCGGCGGTCGAGTGCACCGCGACCGTTTCGATCCCCATTTCATGCGCCGCACGGTGGATGCGCAGCGCGATCTCGCCGCGATTGGCGATCAGGATGCGTTTGATGCCCATGATCTTACGAGATCACCACCAGCGGCTGGTCGAATTCGACCGGCTGGGCGTTTTCGATCAGGATCGCGCTGACCGTGCCCGACCTGGGCGCGGTGATCGGGTTCATGACCTTCATCGCCTCGACGATCAGCAGGGTATCGCCTTCCGTCACAGGTTTGCCGACCGCAATGAAATTCGCGGCGCCCGGTTCAGGGCCAAGGTAGCAGGTTCCGACCATTGGCGATTTGACGGCGTTCTTGAGATCGGGGCCAGCAGGTGCGGCGGGTTCGGCCGCAGTCGGAGCCGCAGCGGCAGGTGCGGGGGGAGCGGCGACTGGAGCAGGCGCTGCAGCATAGACGGGCGCGGCCGAAATGGCGGCCGCACGGGACACGCGGATCTTGCGGTCATCGTCCTGGACCTCGATTTCGGTTAGCCCGGTCTCGTTGAGCAGCTCAGCCAGCTCGCGCACCAGCGCGGTGTCGATATTCATGCCTGACTTGCGGCCGTTCGCCTTGCTGCCTTGGCCAGCGTCGTTTGCCATGTGTGCCCCTTATTTGTGTTGTGCGACCATGAAGCGCGCGGGACTATTGCCGCGAATTGCGGCTGGCAAGTGGCAAGGGTATAAAATGTGAAAGTGGGGTGACGATTCAGACCTCGCCCGACGCTACGGCTTCGAGCGCGATGATATATGATTGCGCGCCGTGGCCCTCGACGGTCTTGGCGGCGGCCATCCCGACATAGGAGAGGTGCCGGAAGGCCTCGCGGGTCTTGGGATCGGAGAGGTGAACCTCGACCACTGGCGTGCGGATCGCCTTGATCGCGTCAAGCAGCGCCACCGAGGTGTGGGTATAGGCTGCCGCATTGAGCAGCACCGCGCGCGCGCCTTCCGCCTGCGCCTCGTGCAGCCAGTCGACCAGCATGCCTTCGTGATTGGTCTGGCGCATGTCGATTTCCAGCCCGAGTTCGCGGGCGCGGTCTTCGAGCATCCCGGCGATGTCATCCAAGGTGGTGGTGCCATAAATCTCCGGCTCACGCGTGCCGAGGAGATTGAGATTGGGGCCATTGAGGACGTAGACGAGGTTGGTCATGGGCGCCGCACATTGGCGCAAACTTTCTGTTGCTCAGGCAGCTTCAGAAAGAGTCACTTTTTCCGCCGACGGGAAGAAGGAAAGAGTCCGCACGAAACCAATGCCGAACGCGGCCACAGTCTCAGACATAGCCTCGGCGATCGCCTGTGCTGCTATTGCTTCGTCAAATTTTGACATTTGGTTCCTCACTTCACTGCTTGAAGCGTCGACGCTTTGCTTATTGTGAGCCATGCACCGTGAGCCTCCGTTGCTGCAAAAACACCCTTGCTGTCAAGCGTATTGCCGAATGCTCGGAAAAACACTGCGTCAGCAGGGCTACGCAAATGCAGCTTGATATGATTTGCCATCAGACCGCTTTCAGAAAGCTTAATGGCACCATTGAGGATGCCAATGAGTGTATGAACCGCCCCGGCTTTCGCGGAGGCTCCTATCTGTGAGAAGGAGCCACGATGAGCAATACAAGGAACAAGTTTTCGCCTGAGTTTCGCGACCGTGCGGTACGGATGGTGGAGGAGCACCGGGGGGATTACCCGTCGGAGTGGGCGGCGATGACGTCGAT
>JBJTTE010000092.1:0-2626 GCA_046080005.1 Erythrobacter sp. | reverse complement strand
GACCTCACCCCCGTTGCCGAGGCCGCCCACGCCAAGGGCGCGTTGCTGGTCGTCGTCAACACCGAACCCGTGGCTCTCGGCGCGATCAAGTCGCCGGGCGAGATGGGCGCAGACATCGTGGTGGGCGAGGGCCAGTCGCTCGGCGTCGGGCTCCAGTTCGGCGGCCCCTACCTCGGCCTCTTCGCGGTGCGCGATCCCAAGCACGTGCGCCAGATGCCGGGCCGCTTGTGCGGCGAGACCACCGATGCCGAGGGCAAGCGCGGCTTTGTGCTGACGCTGTCCACCCGCGAGCAGCACATCCGCCGCGAGAAGGCGACCAGCAACATCTGCACCAATTCGGGCCTCTGCTCGCTCGCCTTTACCGCGCACATGACGCTGCTGGGTGAAAAGGGCCTGCGCCAGCTCGCCGCCGAGAACCACCGCCTTGCGTGCCTCGCGGCGGATCGGCTGGGCAAGGTGCCCGGCGTCGAGGTGCTCAACAACGCCTTCTTCAACGAATTCACGCTGATGCTTGATGGCAAGCCCGCGCGCGAGATTGTGCGCGATCTGGCCGACCGCGGTGTGCTCGCCGGGGTATCTCTGGGTCGGCTCTATCCGGGGGTCACAGCGCTTGAACACGCGCTGCTGGTCGCCGTGACCGAGACCACCACCGAGGATGATATCGAGCGGCTCGCGCAAGAGCTTGAAGCCAGCATCAAGGAGACCGTGCAATGAACGCCCCCAACAAGTCTGGCTGGAAGCCCGAAATGGAGCTTGCCGAGAACGGCTTTCTGGGCGGTCCGCTGACCACGACCGGCAATCGCGGGCTGATGCTCGAAGAGCCGCTGCTGTTCGAGATCGGCCGCGCGGACGTGACCGGGGTTGACCTTCCCGAGATTGACGTCGCTGCGCCGACCCGTCTCGGCGGCCTCGCGCGCTCCGAGGCGATTGGTCTTGTCGGTCTGACCGAGCCTGAAACGGTGCGCCACTACACGCGCCTCAGCCGGCAGAACTACGGGATCGACCTTGGCTTCTTCCCGCTCGGGTCGTGCACGATGAAGCACAATCCGCGCCTCAACGAGAAGATGGCGCGGCTGCCCGGCTTTGCCGACATTCACCCACTCGCGCCGCAGAACGCGGTGCAAGGCGCGCTTGAGGTGATTGACCAGCTCGGCGGCTGGCTGTGCACGCTGACCGGCATGCCGGCGGTGGCGATGAGTCCCAAGGCGGGTGCGCATGGCGAGCTGTGCGGCATTCTTGCAATCCGCGCTGCGCAGGAGGCGCGGGGCGATGCGCGTGAAGTGGTGCTGGTGCCCGAAAGCGCCCATGGCACCAACCCTGCGACTGCCGCCTTCGCCAACTATCGTGTCGAGGATATCCCTGCGACCCCCGAAGGCCGGGTCGATGTCGCGGCGCTCAAAGCGCGGCTTGGGCCGGATGTGGCGGCGGTGATGATCACCAACCCCAACACCTGCGGGCTGTTCGAAAAGGACTTCCGCGAGATCGCTGACGCAGTCCACGCTGTGGGCGGATACGTCTATTGCGACGGGGCGAACTTCAACGCCATCGTCGGCAGGGTGCGGCCGGGCGATCTCGGCGTCGATGCGATGCACATCAACCTCCACAAGACCTTCTCCACTCCGCACGGCGGCGGCGGACCGGGCTCGGGGCCGGTGGTGCTGTCAGAAGCGCTGGCGCCCTATGCGCCGCTGCCTTTTGTCCGCAAGGATGCGGCCGGCAGCTACTACCTTGTCGAGGAAGAGAACAGCGAGGAGCGCGGGCCTTCGTTCGGACGGATGACGGCGTTCAACGGGCAGATGGGGATGTTCACCCGCGCGCTCACCTATATGCTCAGCCATGGGGCCGATGGCCTCAAGCAGGTGGCCGAGGATGCGGTGCTCAACGCCAATTACATCCTGCGCTCGATGGAGGACATTCTCCACGCGCCCTTCGCTGGCAGCGGCCCGTGCATGCACGAGGCGCTGTTTGGCGACAAGGACTTCGCCAATGGCCTCTCAACCCTCGATGTCGCCAAGGGCCTGATCGACGAGGGCTATCACCCGATGACGGTGTATTTCCCGCTCGTGGTGCATGGCGCGATGCTGGTCGAGCCGACCGAGACCGAGAGCAAGGCTGCGATCGACCAGTTCATCACCGCCTTCCGCGCGGTGGCGGAGCGCGCGCTGGCGGGGGACGAGGCGCTCAAGCAGGCGCCCTATTACTCGCCCCGGCGGCGGCTTGATGAAACGGGCGCGGCCCGCAAGCCCAAGCTGGCGTTCGAGGGGTAACGCGGCAGAGCCGCTCGGTTACACCGAGATGTTCGACGATTTGGCAGGGGCGGGCTGTGGGTCCGCCCCTTCTGCTTCGGGTTCGATCACCAGCCTGATCTGGCCGAGGTTGAGGATCGCCACATAGAAGCCGATCACCGCAAGGCTGCTTGATCCGAGCAGCGCGAAGGCCGCGCCCTTGGCCCCGTTCCAGTCGATCGCTGCATCGAGCAGCACCAGCGCCAGTGCGGTCGGCACCGCGCGCACGAAGAAGGCGATGTGGGCCTTGCCGGTTGAGACCAGCAGGCTTTCAAGGCTGGCCCCGACCAGCTCAACAGCCCCGGCAATAGCGAGGATCACCATCGCCCAATAGAACACGC
>JBJTTE010000091.1:0-4284 GCA_046080005.1 Erythrobacter sp. | reverse complement strand
TTGCTCACCACCAGCCGGTCACCGACCCACAGGTTCGGCATCATCGAGGTAGAGGGGATGTAAAACGGCTTCGCCACAAGGCTATGAAACGCGAGCACCGCGAGCAGCATCAGGGCCAGCCCGCGGATCTCGGCGAACCAGTTGATCTTCTCGGGCGGCTGACTGTCAGTCACGAGCGGGCTTTCGATGGTAGCCATTGGGTCAAGGCCTGTCACAGGGGGATCGCTTCGATGATCACAAAGGCCTGCGCCCAAGGGTGATCGTCGGTAAGGGTTAAGTGGATGCGCGCGTCATGGCCTTTCGGCGTGATTTCTTCAAGCCGCAAAGCCGCTCCGCCGGTGAGCGCAAGGGTCGGCGCGCCCGAGGGTGCGTTGATGACGCCGATGTCTTTCATGAACACCCCGCGCTTGAACCCCGTGCCGACGGCTTTGGAGAAAGCCTCCTTGGCGGCGAACCGCTTGGCGTAGGTGCCGACGATGGTGAAGGGGCGGCGCCGGGCCTTGGCGATCTCGATGGGAGTGAAGACCCGGTTTTCGAACCGCTCGCCATACCGCGCGAGCGAATTGGCGATCCGCTCGATATTGCACAGGTCGGAGCCCATGCCGATGATCACGAGGCACCCCCCAGTGCATCGCCCTGGGCTTGATCCGGGGTCCCGCTTCTTCCTGTTGCGATCATCCCTTGAATGCCCTGATGATCACCGCCACCAGCAGGCCAATGGCGACCAAATGGAGCGTTACCTGCGCCTTGAACAGCGGGTGCGCGAAATCACCCTTGGCGACGCGGATCGCGCCGACAAAGCCGAAGATCATCAGCGCCAGCCAGCCGACCGCAAACACCCGCATCACCCCGGTATTGAGAGCAAAGCCAAGAAAGCCCACCGCCAGCAGGAACAACCCCGCCGCGCCGAAAGCCCAACGCTTCTGTTCGCCGGTAAGCGCGGGAAGATCGGGGTCGGGCATCAGCGGCTCGCCTTCTTCTCTCCACGCTCGATAAGCTCCGAAATGCCAACAGCCGCCTGCTCTGCCAGCAGCAATTCGCGCAGATCGGTCAGAACTTCCCCAAGCCAATTTGTGCCGCGCCACTTCTTCCGGTCTCCCGCATCGGGATTGTCGGCAGCAAGACCGATCCCCCAGATCGTGTCGAGTGGGCTTGCTTCTACCAGCGTAGTTCCCGCAGTGACGAACAATTCCGCCAGCAGATCTTCGTGTGTGGTAAACTTTGCACGGTTGCCCCGGAACACGATGGCCTTGGCAGAAGCATTCCAGCGCTCCGGGTCAAAGCCGCTGACTCGCCGCCCGAGCGCTTTCTGGTCACGTGGATGTTCGGCGGCGAGAATGCGGGCGCGTATCTCCTCGTCATCGAACAAACGCGCCTTCTCCGCCATCATGAACTGTTCGGCTGTATTGTAGAGCACGCCGTCCAGCATGAAGGGAGAGGGGTGCCATTGGGAGAATGGTCCGCTCCAGAAATATGTGAAACGTTCGGTCACCTTGCTGCGCCCCCTCTCATCGCGCCTCATCCATCAGCTCGCGCATCCGGCGGATGGCGTTTTCGAGGCCGACAAACACCGCTTCGCCGATCAGATAGTGGCCGATGTTGAGCTCGGCGATCTGCGGGATGGCAGCAATCGGCTGGACGTTCTCGAAGGTGAGGCCGTGGCCTGCGTGTGGTTCAATCCCGTTCTTGGCGGCGAGCGCTGCCATATCGGTGATGCGGCGCAGTTCGCGCGTTACCCGCTCGGCGTCTTTATCAAGGAACGCATGGGCATATTCGCCGGTGTGAAACTCCACCACTAGCGCGCCAAGGCGGAGCGCGGCATCGAGCTGGCGTTCATCAGCCTCGATGAACAGCGAGACGCGAATGCCCGCGCCGCGCAGTTCATCGACAATCGGCACCAAGGTGTTGTGCATCCCCGCTGCATCGAGCCCGCCCTCGGTCGTGCGCTCCTCGCGCTTTTCCGGGACGATGCAGGCGGCGTGCGGCTTGTGGGCCAGCGCGATGGCCAGCATTTCGGGCGTTGCCGCCATTTCGAGATTGAGCGGCAAGTTGGTCGCCGCCTGGATCCGGGCCAAGTCCTCGTCGCGGATGTGGCGGCGATCTTCGCGCAGGTGCGCGGTGATCCCGTCCCCGCCGACCGCCGCGACAATCTCGGCCGCGCGCACCGGATCGGGATGGTCCCCGCCCCGCGCATTCCTGATGGTGGCGACGTGGTCGATATTGACGCCGAGGCGGAGATGGGAGGGGGTCATGAGGCTCCTTGCGGGCAAGCGGCGGCAGCGAGCAGATCGTGGGCAAAGCCGCTCCCCTGCCACACTTCGCCGAAATCGAAGGGCTTGGCTTGCGAGAAGGCGACGACGGCGATCTTGCGGTCGGGCAGGATGAAGTTGCGCACTTGCACCGCACCGACATCGCCGCGGCGCTCGACGATTTTGACCGGCCCTTCGCAGCCCTTCAGGGGCACCTCGAACACCCATTGGCCGATTGCCATGTATCCCAGCGCCGGATCGCCCTTCCACATTTCCGCCAGCGCCTCGGGGCCGAGCAATTGACCGCGCATCAGGGCATTGTCGATGGCAAGGATGTCGTCCGGTTCGCCATAGAGCCCGGCCGACGCGCCATAGGCCGAGAGCTCGACTTGCGCTTCGCGCTGGCCGTCAATGAAGCCCCAGCGGGTGAATTTCTCACCCGGATAGGCTCCGGCGAATTCGAAGCCGAGTGGGCCTGCAATGTCGCGCATGAACAGCTTGTCCCACGACAGGTCGGTCACCGCTTCGAGCACCGCGCCCAGCACCATGAAGTCGCAATTGTTGTAGGCCCAGTCGCCGCCCGGCGCGCCCCTGACGGGCCCGGCGCAGAAGCCGGTGACGGGGTCGCGGCTGCCGGTGAAATCGGCATCGTAGAATTCGGGCGTATCGGCGGGGTTGGGCAGGCCTGCGCGGTGCTGGAGCAGGTTGCGGATCGTCGCCGTCCCCGCATTGGATGAACGGAAGGCGGGCAGATAGTTCGCCACCGGCTGGTCGAGATCGATCTTCCCGGCTTCGGCCTGTTTCATCACCAGAATCGCCACCACCTGCTTGGTGACCGAGGCCCAGCGCCAGGTCAGGCCGTCGGGCCAGCCGCGATCCGGTTCGGGCAGCAGGCCAGTCCACCCGAAGCGGGCGGGGTAATCGTCCCGGGCAGCATCGCTGCTGTCGGAGATCACGATGTCGCCCTCAAACTTCGCCGCGCTTATGACGGCGCCGAGCTCGTCGAGGGGGAAGTCCTCCGCCGCTGCCTCTGCCGTTGCCGGGAGAGACAGGGCCAACAGGGCGACGAGGGTGCGGATCATGGGGGCTATTCCTTCCGGCTGCCGGGCTTTGTTACCGCTTCGGCCGCCAGCGCGGGAGGGATGTCGTTTTCGTCATAGGTCGGAAAATCAATGGCGAGCAGCGGGTAGAAGGGCACGCCGAGATCGACCGATCCACACGAACGGTCGATGATCGCGCATTCCGCGATCACTTCGCCGCCTTCGCGCGCAACGGCAGCGATCGCCTCGCGGCTCGAAAGGCCGGTGGTGACCACGTCCTCGACCATCAGCGCCTTGGCCCCCGGTTCGAATGTGAAGCCGCGCCGGAGGTGAAATGTGCCGTCGGGCCGCTCGAGAAACAGCGCGTCCTTGCCCATCGCGCGGCCCACTTCATGGCCGATGATGATCCCCCCCATTGCGGGTGAGACAACGACATCGATCTGCTCGCGAACCTCAGAAGGGATTGCTGCGACCACCGCCTCTGCCAACTTTGCCGCACGCGCCGGGTTCATTAAGACCCGCGCGCATTGCAGGTAATGTCCGCTATGGCGCCCTGAAGAGAGTTTGAAATGGCCTTCGAGTAAGGCTCCAGAGCTGCGAAATTCGGCCAGGACTTCCGCTTGATTCATGAATGAACGCCTTCAAAAACTCGATGAAAACCGCACTCTTGCGCGGCGAACATGGGGCTTTGCATAATTTTCTCCCTAGAAGCGCTTGAGGCCCTCGGCAAGCACGGCTAAAGCCACGTGAGACGCTGGCTGCAAAGCTGGCTAATCGCCGTCTGCAGGGGGCCTTCAGGGGACTGAGTGCGGATTGGTATGGGATCAGAATCGAACGACTTGGACACATGATCATGGGTCAAACGCATACCCGTATGAAGAAGGCTTTTGTTGCGGCGCTTGTCGCCGTGTTTGCAGCATTTGCACCGCTGAGTGTTGTGGCTCAGGAAGCCGCTCCGGCTGCGCCCGTTGCGGCTGAGGTGGCCGCGCCTGCGG
>JBJTTE010000090.1:0-4221 GCA_046080005.1 Erythrobacter sp. | reverse complement strand
TTCTCCGCCGAGGTAGGCGTCCACGTCGTGCCGTGCCTATTGGCCGCACCATGAGCGCCGATCGTGAACAGCCTCTGCCGCCCGCCTGCGCGATACTTGACGATATAAACGGCGTCGCGGGTCTGACGGCGCACGCCGAAGCCGCGCGTCTCGGTATCCCATACCGTCTCCCCAACGCCGAGTTTGTCGACTATGCTCTTCGTGATCCTGGCCGTCGCCATTGTTCGCCACCCCGACATCTAGCAACCAACTAGCGACCACTAAGGACGAAAAGCGGTGCAAGTTCGAGTAAGACAGTGACACCCTAAATGGCGGAATTCAAGGGAATATGGTAAGCGGTGCAACGCGGTGATATCGCGGCTTCAAGCTTCCCAAGCTTACGACGAGGGTTCGATTCCCTTCACCTCATGCCTTCCGCCGCTGATTTTGGACCTTACTCGGCAATGCGTTTGCGCTTGCCGATGGCGGCAGCGCGGATCGCCTTGCGGTTGAAGGGCAGGCGGTGCCATTGCTTGGCTGCATAGGCGCGGGTCTGGTCGGCTGCGTGCGGCGAGGCGGGGTTGGTCGACTGCGAATAGCTGAGGATCGCGTCGGCAACCGGACCTTTCTCATCAAAACCAACGATTTGGATATAGCTGGTGCCGTGGCGCGGGGTCAGTCCGCCAGCGGGCGCGGGGATCGATTCCTGCCTATTGAGGATGCCGAGCCCGCCCGGGCCGCCGTGGATCGGGATCGCTTCATTGCCCGCCATCACCCGCTGCACCTCGCCCCACGACGCATTCAGCGCGATGCCGGCCTTGTCGAGGTCGGCCACGGCTTCGGCGAGCGCGCTGAGGAGCTTTGCGCCCTTGTCCCCGTCGGTTGCGAGCATGCGCGGGGTGCCCACCGGGTCAGCCGGATCGAAGGGCACCTGCCATAGGCCGGGCAGGCGGCTCGCCTTGGGCCAGAAGGCGCGGAACAGCGCCGCCCCGCGGCTCGTCGCCTCGAAGCGCCGGTCCCAGTTGGCGAGCGCCTCGCACCCGCGTGCGGCATCGGCGGCAGGTGACGACGTGGCAGCGCACAGCGCCTTGATCGCGTCCAGCGTAATGTCTGCGCCGAGGCTCTTGTTCGCAAAGGCAAAATCCTGTGCGCGCAGATGGTTAGGCTTGCCGCTCGCGGTCAGCGTGGCGGTTTCGGTGAAGTTCGAGCGGGTCCGCAGGCTGCGCGCGGTCGCGTATTCGCCGAGGATCGGCGAGAGCTCGCGATGCGGCATTGCGGGGTTGCTGACCCAGTAACTGTCGTTCGAATTGGTCAGCCAGGACTTCACCACCGTTGCCGCCTGATCGCTCGCGGGCATCAGGCCCGGGACCGCAGTGCCTGCCGCCACATCCCAGTCGCAGGCCGATTTCGACCCGTCGAGCAGGATCGCGAACTCCTTGAACAGCCCGGCAATCGGCGTCGCGCAGGTCTTGGCCTTCTCCGCCGAGACATTCGGGACAGCGGTGACATCGGCGTGCAGCGCATCGCCGAAACGGTCGGCAGCGATGGTATTGACCCACGGGATTCCGAGCGTCTCGCTGACCACCGCCTTGATTTCGCCGACGTTCTTGGCATCGCCGATCCGCAGCCACGTCTCGATCCCGCGCTGGTTGTCGCGATAGGCGTCCCTGAGCGTGAAGGCGCTCTGCTTGCTCCAGGTGATCCCGCGCGAGGGCACGACGAAGACCGGGCCGAAGCGGTTGGAGTAGAGCGTCCGGGTAACGGCCGGCGCCCCATCGGGCATCGGGACCGTCACGACCTTCGTGGTCATCGCCTCGCTTTTTCCGTCGACCATGTAGCGCGCGAGGTGATCGGGATCGAGCGTCAGCTGGTAGAGCGTGAAGTGCTGGGCTTGGGTGACAGTATGCGTCCAGGCGATGTCCTTGTTAAAGCCGAGCGTCGGCATAGGCGTGCCCGCCAGACCGACCCCCATCACCTCATATCCCTTTGGGCCTTTGACGTGCATCTGCCAGAAGCGGTTGGGGCCCTTCCACGGGAAGTGCGGATTGCCGATCACCATGCCGCGCCCGCCCTCGGTCAGGTCACCTCCAAACGCCCAGCCATTGCTGCCGATCCCGAGTTGCTTGGGATCGGGCAGATTGATCGCGATCTTGGGGACGGGGTTGCCCGGAGGCGCAGCGTTGGCAATGGCGGCGGCGAGGTTCAGCGAGCTTGCCAGCAGCATCTGCTTCTCGTTGAGCCGCAGCATGTCATCGGTGGTGATTGGGCGGACCCACGCCTTGCCGCGGCATTCGGCGGGAATGCCCTCAGGCCCGGCGTCCCTGAGGAAGCGGTTATAGCCCGCGACATAGCCCGCAATCAGGTCTTGCACGCGCGGGGTCAGGGTCTTGGCACCTTCGCGCAGGGCAGGCAGGTCGATCACCGCGCGGAAGAACACGTCAGAGGACAGGTTATCGACCTCCTCGAAGCCAAGCACCGCCTTGGCTTGCGGACCGAAATGGAGCGAGCGTTCGCCTGCAACCGTGGCGAATTCCTCAGCCAGGAGGCACAGATTGTCCTCGGCATAAGCATAGGCGACGCCGTAGCCAACGCCGCGCCAGTCGCGCGCTTCGATATGCGGGATACCATAGGTGGTGCGGGTGATGCTGGCAGAATACCGCTTGCCTGCGACCGCCTCGCTGGCCGGGGCCATTACCAGCGCGGCGCATCCTGCCGCGAGCACCGAAATCCGTTTCATCTGCTCTCTCCCGCCCCCAGTTTGGGGTTATGGGCCGAAACTATCGGTGCGGGGGACAAAAGGAAAGGGGCACCCTGCCGCTTTGGCAGAGCGCCCCCTCCCTGCTTAGCCCTGAGATCAGAATGAGGCGGTGACGGAAAACACCACCGTTGCGTCCGAAATCGAGTTGCCTGCGACCGTCGCGAAGTTCGGACGGATGAGGCGCGCTTCGGCTTCGCTGATATCGGTATCAACATAGGCCACCGATAGCGTCAGGCCGGAGATCGGAACAAGGTCGGCCCCAAACAGCCAATCGAAATAGGTTCCGGTCGGCGCGACACTGGTGCCGTTGGGGCCAAGGCCGGGGTGCCGTCCGAATAGCCGATATGCGCCTTAAGCGTGACCGGCACGTCAGGGATGGCATAGGCCGCATCTCCTGCAAGGTAGAGGTTGTCTTCCTTATCACCCGGGTCAGCAGGGCGGCCGACCGGGAAGGCATTGCCGAGTGCTTCTTGCTTCGGTGCATAGGCAACCGTACCGGTCAAGGAGACTGGACCAACAGTGCCCGAAAGCTTGGCATAGGCTTCGGCGAAGTCGGTCTCGCTCGCGCCGCTTGGATACATGTACCAGGTCAGGCCGACATCAAGCGTACCTTCGCCGACAGCCAGCTTGTACCCACCAAAGATGTCAAGCTCCATATTGGCGCCGCCGAAGGTGCCCCAGCCGGCAAGGTTTGAGCCAAAAGTCCCAACGTAGAGGCCACTCTCGTGCGAAATGGTGAAGCCGCCCTGTATGGTCATGCCTTCATCCGACTGCGAAACGCCGCGGAACCGGTAGTCCGAAGCGAGCGTCGCAAAGCCGGAAATCGTGACGGCAGGCGTGTCTTCTTCTTGACCGGTTGCCGTGGCCAGATCGATCGGCGCGATCGCGGGCGGGGTCGCCAAGCTCGTCTCCGTAACGGAGATCTCGGTTTCAGCAGATGGATCTGGGGTTGCGAGGTCGGCCTCGCTCGCGAGGGCTGGAGCCGCAAGGCAAGCGGCAAGGGTGACAGCCGATGCGGCCGATGCGAAACGTAAGAACATAAGGAACGCTCCATTGAGAGGCTTGGATCGTTCCACCTGCGCGACGTGCAGGGGTTCTTGCCCGAAAAATTGGTCCCCCATCACGACCACTTCATCATCACCCGGCCCATGCGACTGCGCAAAGCCTATGTAACGGGCGCCTTTCGTTTCCTGTCATAGTGTGACGTGTTTGCATGATTTGTTAGATGCAAAATGCTGCAGGTTGATGCGGCTTCGTTGATTTATCCTATGTTCGTTGTTCGCTGTGTCTTGCTCATACCAATAAAGCGCCGCTGCCATTTCCGGCAGCGACGTCTCCTTAGAGCGGTTTCCGACCAACCTGACCCACCCTGACGGAGCCCAATTCGGCCCGCCCCGGCGGGGTCGCGTTCTGAAGCCCGCTGGCGTCGTCACGCCGCTTGCAGGGGCAACCAGCCCCTGCCGCGCACCATTCCTGTCCAGCGG
>JBJTTE010000089.1:0-6970 GCA_046080005.1 Erythrobacter sp. | reverse complement strand
CTGCGGCACACCGCGCGGAGCGGGCGGTATCCCGATCAGGTCGAAATTGCCGAGCAGCTTGTTGTCCGCCGCCATCTCGCGCTCGCCCTGATAGACCTTGATCGTCACCGCGTTCTGGTTGTCTTCGGCAGTCGAATAGGTCTGGGTCTTCTTGGTCGGGATGGTGGTGTTACGGTCGATCATGCGGGTGAACACGCCGCCCAAGGTCTCGATACCGAGGCTAAGCGGGGTCACGTCAAGCAGCAGCACGTCCTTGACGTCGCCCTGTAGCACGCCCGCCTGGATCGCTGCGCCCATGGCGACGACTTCATCCGGGTTGACGCCAGTATGGGGCTTGGCACCGAAGAAGGCTTCGACCACTTCGCGCACTTTGGGCATGCGGGTCATGCCGCCGACAAGGATCACCTCGTCGACCTGATCCTTGCTGATGCCTGCATCGGCCAGCGCCTTCTTGCAGGGCTCAAGGGTGCGCTGGATCAGACCGTCGACCATCTTTTCAAGGTCCGCGCGGGTGATTGTTTCCACAAGATGCAGCGGCGTGGTGCTACCCCCTTCCATACGCGCGGTAATGAAAGGAAGGTTGATTTCGGTCGAGGCGGCGCTCGACAGCTCGATCTTGGCCTTTTCGGCAGCTTCCTTCAGCCGCTGCAGCGCGAGCTTGTCAGTCTTGAGGTCCATGCTCTCCTTCTTCTTGAAGGAGTCGGCGAGAAACTCGACAATCGCGTTGTCGAAGTCTTCACCACCGAGGAAGGTATCGCCGTTGGTCGACTTCACCTCAAACACACCGTCGCCGATCTCGAGGATCGAGACGTCGAACGTGCCGCCGCCAAGGTCATAGACGGCGATGGTCTTGCCATCATCCTTGTCCATCCCTTAGGCGAGCGCCGCTGCGGTGGGCTCGTTGATGATACGCAGCACTTCAAGCCCGGCGATCTGACCTGCGTCCTTGGTGGCCTGACGTTGGGCGTCATTGAAATAGGCAGGCACGGTAATGACCGCCTGGGTCACGCTCTCGCCCAGATAGCTTTCGGCGGTTTCCTTCATCTTTTGCAGGATGAAAGCCGAAACCTGCGAGGGGCTGTAATCCTCGCCGCCCGCATTCACCCAGGCATCGCCGTTCTTGCCCTTGGTGATATTGTAGGGGACAAGCTCCATGTCCTTTTTGGTCATGGGGTCATCAAACCGGCGACCGATCAGGCGCTTGATTGCAAACAGCGTGTTATCGGGATTGGTGACCGCCTGCCGCTTGGCGGGCTGGCCGATCAGGCGCTGGCCATCCTTGGTGAAGGCGACAATCGAGGGCGTGGGGCGCGCACCTTCCGAAGTCTCGATCACCTTGGGCTTGCCGCCGTCCATCACAGCGACGCAGGAGTTGGTGGTGCCGAGGTCAATACCGATTACTTTACCCATTGTTTCCCCATCCATAAGGACATTGTTGGACACCGCTGCCTTCGGCTTCCCGATAATCGGCAAAGCACCGTGGCGGCTCGTTTGTGAGCGCGATATAGGTGCGCTTGCGCTTGGCACAAGGGAGCCGCGTCCCTAGTTTTGTGGCATTCCATAAGGAGACAACTGACGTGACAAACATCCAGCGAAAGGCCTTGGCGATTGTTCTGGCGGCGAGCCTGCCCTCTCTTGCCGCGTGTTCGAAGGGAGCGGAAGCGCCAGCGGGTGAGGCCACAACCGCAGCGACCAGTGCGGGGCTCACTGTCAGCAATCCCCGCGTGGTTCTTGCAGCCGTGGCCGGCAATCCAGCGGCGGTCTATTTCGACCTTTCCTACAGCGGCGCGCCCGGCGTAGCGCTCGCCAAGGTTGAAGTCGCTGGCGGCGGCATGACCATGATCCACGACTATGCGGAGCAGGCTGGCAAAAAGGAGATGGTGATGGCCGATACCGTGGCGCTGACCGAAGGCACGCCAGTTAGCTTTGCCCCCGGCGGTCTGCATGTGATGGTGATGGAGCCATCCGATGCGCTCAAGGCGGGCGGCATGGCCAAGGTCACACTCACCCTGTCCGATGGCACCGCGACCACGGTTGAAGCGCCGGTGCGCGCAGCAGGGGAGGAACGCTGAGCACAGCGCCAACCGGAGCGGGCGAAGCAAGGGCCACTTTGGCCCCTGCTTGTGCCTGTCCGGTTGGCGGCGCGCGCGCGCTGACACCAGACGAGATTGCCTTGGCGCGTTCGGTGTTCGGTGAAGCGATCGATTACGGCCGCGTCACGATCCAGCGTCGCAAGTTCTTCCCCTTTCACCCCCGCGGCGTGACGATGGCGCCGATGGGGAATCTGCATTTTCATCCACTTGCGGCGCATTATTGCGACGATTTCGCGTCCGCCTCGCTGCAACGACAGGCCCATTTCATTCATGAGATGGTCCACGTGTGGCAGACCCAGACCCGTGGGCGCTGGTATCTCATCCTGTTCCGCCACCCCTAGTGCCGCTATGACTATGCGCTCAAACCGGGCTGGAAGCTGGAGCAATACGGGATCGAGCAGCAGGCCGAGATCGTGCGGCATGCGTTTCTTTTGCGGCATGGGGCGACTGTGCCGGGTTCGCCGCCGCTTGCCACCTTCGAGACGGTGTTGAACTTCGCCGCTTAATCCGGCTTTTTCGCCACCGCCACCATCGCGGCGCGTAACAGGCGGTCCTTGATCATCCACCCGGCCTGCATCTCCGAAACCACCGTGCCGGGTTCATGATCGGCAGATGGCACTTCGAGCATCGCCTGATGCTGGTTGGGATCGAGCGGCAGGCCGACCGCAGCAATGCGGGTGATACCATTGCCGGCAAACACCTTTTCCAGCTCGCGCTGCGTCGCTTCGAGCCCGATGACGAGGCCCTTCATACTTTCGTCCTCACGCAGGGATTGCGGGATTGCGTCGATTGCGCGCGAAAGGTTGTCGGCCACACTCAGGATATCGCGGGCAAAGCCGGTTGCAGCATAGGCGCGCGCCTCATCCTTCTCGCGCTCTAGACGGCGGCGAACATTCTGCGTTTCGGCCTGAGCGTAGAGCACCTCCTGCTTGGCCCCTTCGAGATCGCGGCGAAGCGATTCGAGCGCTTCTGCAAGCGGCTCGGCGTCCTCAGCGCCTTCGCGCAGATGCTCGGGCACGCCCCTCAATTCGTCTTCAACCGCCTGATCCAGCGGTGTTTCATTCTCAGTCATGTCTGTGTGGCTTTCGATTCAAGCGATAAGCTTGCCCAACGAACGGGCGGTCAAATCCACCATGGGGACAACCCGCGCGTAATTCAACCGCGTGGGGCCAATCACGCCAAGCACGCCGACCACCCGTCCCTCACGATCGCGATAGGGGGAGGCGATGACTGAAGAGCCCGACAAGGCGAACAGGCGGTTCTCGCTGCCGATAAATATCCGCGTCGACTCGGCCTCGCGCGCCGAATCGAGCAGTTCCGCCACTGACTGCTTGTTCTCAAGGTCTTCGAGCAGCATGCGCACCCGTTCGATATCGCCCAATGCCGCTTCGTCGAGCAGGTTAGCCGCGCCGCGTACGATCAGCACCGGGCGCGCAGCGGCGTCCTCGCTCCACACTCCCAAGCCGCGTTCGACCAGGTCGCGGCTGGCATCATCGAGCTGTGAACGCCCCGTACTGATCTCGGCACGCATCGCCTGCCCTGCCTCGGCCAGCGTGCGTCCGGCAAGCCGTGCGGTGATATAGTTTGATGCCCGGTCGAGCGTGCCGGGGCTGAACGCGCCGTCGATCGTCAGAACCCGGTTCTCTACCCCGCCATCTTCGCCGACCAGCACGGCAAGTGCCCTGCCCTGCCCCAGATCAACCAGACTGAATTGCGCAAGGCGCTGTTCGCGCGGGGCCACCAGCACCATCCCTGCTGCGCCCGACAGGTCGGAGAGGATCGCGCTTGCCTGCTGCAAGGCTGCTTCCAATGGTCCCGCCTTTGCCAACCGTGCCGCGATTGTCGCCTGCTCCTCGCGCGTTGGCTCGGCCACTCGCATCATCCCATCAACGAAGATCCTGAGGCCGGCATCGGTCGGCATTCGTCCCGCACTGGTGTGCGGGGCAGCCAGAAGCCCGGCGGTTTCGAGGTCAGCCAGGACCGACCGGATCGAGGCAGGCGAAAGGTTCAGCGTGCCATCTGCTGCCAGTGTCTTCGAGCCAACCGGCTGTCCGCTCTCGATGAATTCCTCAACCACGCGGCGGAAGATTTCGCGCGCACGGGCGGTCAGTTCGGTAACGGGAAGCGAAGCCATGGCGGTGACCTTAGTGTTTGCGCTTGCGGCGGCAAGTGGCGCGCGCCTAATGGCCCCGACCTCACCAAAGGACATGAACATGCGCCCTTCAGGACGCGCGCCCGATGAAATGCGCGCCATCACCATCGAGACCGGCTTCACCAAGCACGCGGAGGGCTCGTGCTTGATCGGCTTTGGCGACACCAAAGTGCTTTGCACCGCGAGCGTCGAGAAGGGCGTTCCGCCGTGGCTCAGGGGCAAGGGTGAAGGCTGGGTGACGGGCGAATACTCGATGCTCCCGCGTGCGACGCACACCCGCGGCGCGCGCGAGGCGGCCAAAGGCAAACAATCGGGTCGTACCCAGGAAATCCAGCGGCTTATCGGCAGGTCGCTGCGTGCCGTGGTTGATCTCCAGAAGCTGGGTGAACGGCAGATCACCCTCGATTGTGACGTCATTCAGGCCGATGGCGGGACCCGCACCGCTTCGATCTCTGGCGCCTGGATTGCTTTACGCCTGGCGATCAACGGCCTGATGACCTCAGGCGACGTCAAGCACGATCCGATCACCGCGCAGGTCGCAGGCATTTCCTGCGGCATCTACAAGGGCACCCCGGTGCTTGATCTCGATTACGATGAGGATTCGAATGCCGAGGCCGATGGCAATTTCGTACTGCTGTCGGGTGGCAAGATCGCCGAAGTGCAGGCTACTGCCGAGGGTGCGACCCATGACGAGGAGGGCCTCTTGCGCCTGCTGCGCCTAGCCCGGATCGGCTGCGACCGGATCTTTGCGGCGCAATTGGACGCGGTGAAGTAAGCTCTATGTCTGTCAGACGCCTTGGCTCCGGATCGCTCGTCATTGCCACGCACAATGCGGGCAAATTGAAGGAAATCAGCGCGCTGCTCGATCCCTATGGCGTCAAGTGCATCTCCGCCGGATCGCTCGGTCTGCCCGAGCCTGCCGAAACGGGTACAACCTTCGCCCAGAACGCGCTGCTCAAGGCGCGGGCTGCCGCGGAGGCCTCAGGGCTGGCGGCGCTGGCTGACGATAGCGGCCTCAGCGTTTCGGCGCTTGATGGTCGCCCCGGCGTTTACACCGCCGATTGGGCCGAGCGGCAGTGGTTCGAGGGCGCGCCGGGGCGCGACTGGTATATGGCCATGGGCAAGGTCGAAGGATTGCTCGCCGAGAAGGGCGCTGATGTGGATCGAAGCGCGGCGTTTCATTGCACGCTGGCGATCGCTTGGCCCGATGGCGAGCACGCCATCTACGAAGGTCGCTGCGACGGCGCGCTCGTGTGGCCACCGCGGGGGACGCAAGGGTTCGGCTATGATCCGATATTCGTGCCCAAGGGCTACGACACCACCTTCGCTGAGATCAACCTGAAGGAAACCATGGGCATCAGTCACCGGGCCGACGCCTTTGCCAAACTGGTCTCCGAACAGTTCGGTCGCTAGATCAGCGCCGGGACAGCCGCTGCGCTGGATCGAGCCGTTCGCCCCAAATGTTGCCCGCCGGCCAGTATCGGCATACCAGCACCTCGTCTGTAACCGTATGGGCGAGCGCGCAGCCCACCTCGCGCGTCGCGGGCCAGATGATCTGGGTGTAATGCCCCACATCGCTCCACTGTCCCGTGCGCGAAACATCAGGAAAATTGCCCGGGCGGAAGTTCTGGCGCTCGGCGACAAAGAAGCCGACCGTTTGGCGCGGGGACCAATATCCCTTGGTGCCGCGCCAGAGGTTTTCGCCCTGCCCCTTGCGCTCTTGCGTTGAGGCGTGGTCGAACAGATTGTGGCGAGCCAAATGAAGCGCCCAGCTTTGCGCATCTTGCGCCAAGCGGTCGTTCCACGCCAGCGGAGCGAGGCCCATGTCAGCGCGTGCGGCATTGTGCTCGGATAGCCACTCGTGCTCGGATGTGAGCAACGGGCGCTCGTCTTGCGCACGTGCTTGCGGCAAGGCAGGCGTGGCTGCCATAAGCACGCCGAGGCCGCCAAGGCGCGCCAACGGCAAAAGGATACAGGAACACCGCATGTCACGGGTCTATGCGATATCGGTTAAACGAGGCTGAAGAGGCTGCTGGTGGCCCGCGCGCTCTATATTCACTGGCCCTTCTGCGCCAAGAAATGCCCCTATTGCGACTTCAATTCGCATGTCCGTGATGGCGTTGACGTGGCCGCGTGGCAGACAGCGCTGCTTGCCGATATGCGCGCCGAAGCTGCGACCGCGGGCGGCGAGGTGCTCAGCTCGATCTTTTTTGGCGGCGGTACGCCTTCGCTCATGCCCCCTGCCCTCGTTGCGGCCCTGCTGGCGGAGGCAGAGGCCCTATGGGGGTTCGATCCTGACATCGAGATAACTCTGGAAGCCAATCCTTCCTCGGTCGAGGCAGCAAACTTCGCTGCGTTGGCGCAGGCGGGAGTCAATCGGGTATCGCTCGGCGTGCAGTCGCTCGACGATGCCGAACTGAAGTTTCTCGGGCGGCTCCATGGGGCAGACGAAGCTCTGAGGGCGCTCGATACTGCGCAGGCGCAGTTCAGGCGGGTAAGTTTTGACCTGATCTACGCCCTTCCCGGCCACACGCCTGAACTGTGGGACACGCGGCTTACCCGCGCGCTTGGATTGGGGACAGGGCACCTCTCGCTTTACCAGCTGACCATTGAGCCCGGCACCCGCTTTGAAACCATGGTCCGCAAGGGTGATTTCACGCCGCTGGATGATGATACCTGCGCCGATCTGTTCGCACTGACCCGCGAGCAGACCGCGGCGGCAGGG
>JBJTTE010000088.1:0-8110 GCA_046080005.1 Erythrobacter sp. | reverse complement strand
CGGCGATGCGCGTTCTAGCGCAGGCTCACGACGTTATCGATCGTCTCGCGCACGCGGCTACCGTTGAACAGGCTCATCAGCAACTGCTCTTCGAGCGGAATGCCAATCACGCCGAGCGCCGCCGCTGCGACCGCGCCGATCACCATAAACACCGATGAGATAAGGTTATTGGCCGCAACCGAGCGCGATGCCTCTGACTTGTCGACCCGGGTGGTGAGGAAGGCATAGAGCGGCACCACAAACATCCCCCCTGCAATCGCGATCAACAGCAGGTTGGCGAGCAGTGCCAGCGCCAGCGGCTGGGTGAGGAATTCGCTCACGGTGAACAGATCGCCGCTCGCAGGCGCGAGGTTCCAGCTTCGGCACAGCAGGTAGAAACCGATCAGCAGCCCTGCCAGCACCAGCACCGAGGGTGCCGAATAGCGCGCCGAAATGTCGCCCTTGAGCAGGGCGTTGATCGAGACCGAGCCGATTGCGATCCCGGCCGAAAAGGCCACCAGCAAGACCGCGGCGACCTGCTTGTCAGCGAGCAGCACATTCTTGGCGAGCGGGATGAACTGGACCGAAAGGATCGCCGCAATCGTCCAGAAGAAGCTGATCGCCAGCACTGCATAGCGCAGCTCAGGATTGTTCATCGAAAAGGCGACGAGCGAGCGCGAGGCGCGGACCGGGTTCCAGTCGACCTTGGTTTCCTCGGTCTGGGCCGGGGCGGGGGGCACCCAGCGGCAGGTGGCATAGCCGATGAGCGCAAAGGCGATCACCGCGATGATCGAATGGCTGATATGCATCGCGCCCCCCAGCATCATACCGACCAGAATCGCCACATATGTCCCTGCCTCAACCAGGCCGGTGCCCGCGAGCACCTCATCCTTATGCAGGTGCTGCGGCAGGATCGCGTATTTGATCGGGCCGAAGAAGGTGGAATGCACGCCCATCGCAAACAGCGCCGCGAACATCAGCGGGATCGCAAGGCTCTCGATCTGCGTCCCGCGCGATGCGAGCAGCAGGCCGGTGGCACCGACGCTCATGATGATGATCTCGGCAAACTTGATCCAGCGGATGATCTTGGTCTTGTCGCGCATATCGGCGAGCTGGCCTGCGGTGGCGGAAAACAGCACGAAGGGCAGCACGAACAGCGCGGTGGCGACGCCGCTGATCAGCGTCTCCATCTCGGGCGAATCGTAGACCTGATAGACCACGAACAGGACCATCGCGTTCTTGTAGAGATTATCGTTGAGCGCGTTCAGCAGCTGGGTCAGGAACAGCGGCAGGAACCGCCGCTGGCGCATCAGATGGGTCGATGTCGTCATGCCGATGTTACGCTGGCGCTCCCAGTTGCATTACCGGCACATAGCGACAGGTGACGCAAGGGCAAGAGGCGTGCGGGGGCGACGGGGGGCGAAGGGGGGAGGGCTTTTGCCGCCGCCGATCCGGCGCTAAAGCCCGGTCTGCCCATGTCGAGCCTTCCGAACATCCTTACCGCCTCGCGCATCTTCGCGGTGCCGTTGCTGGCGTTTTTCCTGTGGTGGCCGGATTGGCAGGCGGGCTACCTGATCGGCTTCGTGCTCTACTGCGTGATTGCGATCACCGATTTCTTCGATGGCTATCTCGCGCGCGCGCAAGGAACAGTGTCAAAGCTCGGCATCTTCCTCGATCCGATTGCCGACAAGATCATGGTCGCGGCGGTGATCCTGGTGCTCACCGCGCAAGGCTATCTGCGCGGGCCCTATGCAGGCGACGTGCATGTGATCGCGGGGCTGGTGATTCTGGTGCGGGAGATTGCGGTATCGGGCCTGCGCGAGTTTCTCGGCGGCATTCAGGTCTCGGTCCCGGTCTCCGCGCTCGCCAAGTGGAAGACCACGTTTCAGCTGGTGGCGCTGGGCGCGCTGATCCTTGGCGGGGCGGTGCATGGGCAGCCGTGTCAGGCGGTTGGCGATATGTGCCGGACCTTTGCCCAAAGCTGGGTCCATCTGGTCGGGCTGGTGAGTCTGTGGACGGCAGCAGTGCTGACCTGCATTACCGGCTGGGATTACCTGCGGGTCGGCCTCAAGCATATGGACTGACTATTGAATTCGAGGCTGGCGCGGATACGCAGGTTAGGGTTATCCTCCCGCTCATGGGATCACAGGAGTCGCTCGGATCGAGCGCGTATGTCGGCCACTTGGCTGACCACGCGCGCAGGCTTCAGCGTGAGGCGCGCGATGCGCTTGCGCGCGGCGATTATCGTCGTGCCTCGGCGCTGGTTGGCGATGCCGAATTGCTGGCCGAGGATGTCCATGGCCTCGTCGAGGATATCGAGCACCGCCAGACCGATCGTCTGCTGGGCCTCGCCGCGCAGCACCTTGAGGCGACTGCCGCAGCCGAGGCACGCCGGCGGAGGTGGCGGGTGGCAATTCCCTCGCGCAGCGTGCGCTTGGCGCTGGGCACGGGCATTGCGATGAGCCTCGCGCTGGTGGATTGCTGAGCGGGGGCCTTCACCCCGCGCGCAGTTCTTCGGCCAGCAGCTGAAAATCGGCCTCGCGCGGCGAGTTCTTGCGCCAGGCGAGCACGATCTCGCGCTTGGCGGTGGGGCTGTCGACTGGGCGCGCGACGACCTCGGTTCCGGCCAGAATCCCCGCCGTGATCGCCATTTCCGGGAGCATGGTGAGGCCGAGATCATTGTCGACCAGCTGCACCAGCGTGTGCAGGCTGGTAGCGATCATCGCCGCGCTGGCCCTGGGCTCCGAGCGCGAGCAGGCCGCCAGCGCGTGATCGCGCAGGCAGTGGCCGTCGTCGAGCAGCAGCAACCGGCCCTGATCGATCATGTCGGGCTTGACGCTGGCGGGCGGGTCGCGCGGGTCGTCCTTGGGGAAGGCGACAAACAGCCGGTCATCGGCAATCGAGGCGATCGCCGCATCGCCGGTGTCGAAGGGGAGGGCGAGCAGCACGCAATCGACCCGGCCGTGATTGAGCGATTCGAGCGCATCGTGGCTGGTCTCCTCGCGCAGCAACAGCTTGAGGTCCGGCCGCTCGCGCTTGAGGCGCGGGAGGACGCGCGGGAGCAGGAAGGGCGCGATGGTGGGGATGACGCTCATGCGCAGTTCGCCCGAAAGCGGCTTGCCTGCGGCCTGGACCAGATCGGCGAGTTCTTCGGCCTCGCGCAGCAGCCGGTTGGCTTTGGCCACCACCTGCTCGCCCAGCGCGGTAAAGCGCACCACCCGGCGCGAGCGTTCGACCAGCGTCACCCCTAGCAGCGATTCGAGCTCGCGGATCCCGGCTGACAGGGTCGATTGCGAGACGAAGCTGGCATCCGCCGCTTTGCCGAAATGCCCATGCTCGTGCAGCGTGACGAGATATTGCAGCTGCTTGATGGTGGGGAGGTAGGTGGACATCAGGACGGGAATCGAGACGCGAAATCAGGATGATTAGATACAATCGATGTCTTGTACGGCTTGCTTAGCTTCAGAATGCGGTATTCCTCATCGCGTCCAAACAAACAATGAGCCGGAATTTGATCAGCCACCCCTCTGATAGCGAGGGCTTTCATTTTGGTTTCATTCACAATCAACCACGATTCCATGTAAGTGAAAGCTTCGATATGACTATCAATGGCAAAATAAATCTCGTTCAAAACATCTTGAAAGTTAGTTTCAATTTGAATTGATAAATTTAATGGACTACCGGTAAAATCATTAAATATTTCTACGTCATAACTCAAAAAATTTGAGTATCTTCCAGATAATGTCTGATGCAGATCAAAAAATTTCTTATCGAGGTAATTCATTAGGTCTGTCTTTTTTTCAATATTCTGCTCTAATGAGCCATCCGATGTGATATTTTTTTACCGTTTTGGATAACTTTAAAAATATTTTTTAGAGATATATTTATCAATTCCTCGTCGAAATAAATTGCGAATGCAGATAAAAATTTCACAACAAATGTCTTGGCGTTTTCGCGACTTTTCAGATCAAAAATTTGCTAATGCGAAAGTGGGTCTGGCACTCGGGTCATGTCATCTAGATTAATCACAAGAGGAATAATCTCAAGCTCAGCTGATGCGGCACCGAAACCTGATTCAAATTGTACCCAACTAGATTTAATGCTGTTTTCGGTAAGAAGAACTACGATTGCCTTTGAGTTAAGGAGTTCGCTACGTATTCTTTCGAACCATCGCTGCCCGGCGCCTATGCCGCCTCCTTCTTGAGAGTCGCTCGAATGCCAGCAGGAAATCTGCTGCAACGAGCGTCTAGTTAGGAGATTGGATAGGGCCTGAGCCAAATGGCGATCTGCATGGGCGTGCGAAATCATAACTTTGTTACTTGCCATAGGGCCATGTCCTAATTGGCCGGAGTCGGCGCGCCCAACAGGTTAAATGCGGGGAATGACAAATTTGTCACCCCGCCGCCATTGAATCCCACGCGTCCGCCCCAACTGCCGCCTCCACCAACATATCGTCGATATGGGTCATCCTGAGCTTGCCGCGTTCGACCGCGAAGGCGAGCTTGCCCTCGACCAGATCGAGCGCATCCTTGCCGAACACCTCGTAGCGCCAGCCCTTCAGCACCGGCAGATCGCGCACCCCTGCCGCGAGTGCTTCCATCTCGTCGGCGCGGGTCAGCAGGCGCGGGGCGACATCGATCTCGCGCGCGCGGATCTTGAGCAGCAGCTTGAGCAGATCAGCGACCAGCGCGCCTTCCTTGCCGAGCGGCGCGCCCTGCTTGATCTTCTCGGGCATTTCGCTCTTGGGCAGCGGCTCGGCCTCGGCGAGGACCTTCATCAGCCGCTTGCCGATGTCATTGTCCTTCCACGCCGAGGAAAGCCCGCGCACCTTGGTCAGGTCCGCCTGCGCCTTGGGCGGGTGGCTGGCGATGTCGGCCAGCGTCTCGTCGCGCATGATCCGCCCGCGCGGGATATTCTTGTGCTGCGCCTCGGCCTCGCGCCAGCCAGCGAGCGCCTTCATCCGGCCCAGCACCTGCGGATTGCGCCCCGGCTGGCGGATGCGCTTCCAGGCGAGACCCGGATCGGTGAGGTAGTTTGACGGATCGGCGAGCTTTTCCATCTCCGCATCGAGCCACACGCCGCGCCCGGTTTTGATCAGCTTCTTGAGGATCTTGGGGAAGATGCCAGCAAGGTGCGTCACATCGCCGATGGCATATTCGATCTGCCGGTCGGTCAGCGGACGGCGGCTCCAGTCGGTAAAGCGCGCGCCCTTGTCGATGGTGAGGCCCACCCAGGTCTCGACCAGATTGGCATAGCCGATCTGTTCGGACTGGCTGATCGCCATCATCGCGATCTGGGTGTCGAAGATCGGTTGCGGGGTCGTGCCGGTCAGATTGACGATGATCTCGACATCCTGCCCGCCCGCATGGAAGACCTTGAGCACGTCTTCATTATTGCACATCAGATCGAGCAGCGGGGCAAGATCAATGCCCTCAGCCATCGGATCAATCGCGGCGGCTTCTTCGGTATTGGCGATCTGCACCAGGCACAGCTCGGGCCAATAGGTGTTCTCGCGCATGAATTCGGTATCGACCGCGACGAATTCGGACTGCGCAAGGCGGCTGCAGAGGTCTGAGAGCGCCTCGGTGGTGGTGATGAGAGGATGGATCTTCATTGTCTCTAAGCTCTTGGGGGCGGAGTGCCGCCCTCGGGTTCAAACCCAGTTTGCACCTGCACCTTCACCAAGCGTGGCTTGACAAAGCGCAAGGCTTGCCCTGTTAGCGCGCCGACGTCGGAGCAAGGCTCCCCAGCACCGCGCCCGCGCGCCCTAGCGTCATAGTCGCGAACAGGACAAGAGTTTAGATGCACCCCTACCGCACGCATACTTGCGCACAGCTTTCTTCCGCGAATGTCGGCGAGACGGTCCGCCTGTCGGGCTGGGTGCATCGCAAGCGCGACCATGGCGGCGTGCTGTTTGTCGATTTGCGCGATCACTACGGAATCACCCAGATCGTCGCTGACAGCGACAGTGCGGCGCTCCCCGTGCTCGAAGGGCTGCGCGTCGAAAGCGTCGTCACCATCGAAGGCGAGGTCAAGGCGCGGGTGGCCGAGACGGTCAACGCCAACCTCGCGACAGGAGCCATCGAAGTGTTCGCGCGCGGCGTGACCGTGCAGAGCGCGGCCGAAGAGCTGCCGATGCCGGTGGCTGACGAACAGCCTTACCCCGAGGACATCCGGCTCAAGTACCGCTTCCTCGATCTGCGGCGCGAGACGCTGCACAAGAACATCATGACCCGCGTCGCGGTAATCGCCGATATGCGCGCACGGATGAACGCGGCGGGGTTCAACGAGTTCTCGACCCCGATCCTCACCGCCTCCTCACCCGAAGGCGCACGCGACTTTCTGGTGCCGAGCCGCATTCATGCGGGCAAGTTCTACGCGCTCCCGCAGGCCCCCCAGCAATACAAGCAGCTGCTGATGGTCGCGGGCTTTGATCGCTATTTCCAGATCGCCCCCTGCTTCCGCGATGAGGACCCGCGCGCTGACCGCCTGCCGGGCGAGTTTTACCAGCTCGACCTTGAGATGAGCTTCGTCACCCAGGAAGAAGTCTGGGAGACGATGGAGCCCGTCATTCAGGGCACGTTTGCGGCCTTTGCGGGTGACAAGGCGGTGACCCCCGCGGGTGCATTCCCGCGCATCCCCTATGACGAGGCGATGCTGAAGTATGGCTCGGACAAGCCGGACCTGCGCAACCCGCTGATTATCTCAGACGTGTCGTCGCACTTCACTGCGAGCGGCTTTGGCCTGTTTGAAAAGATCGTTGGCGGCGGCGGCGTGGTCCGCGCGATCCCCGCACCAGCGACCCACGAGAAGAGCCGCAAGTTCTTCGACGACATGAATGATTGGGCGCGCAAGGAAGGCTATGCGGGCCTCGGCTATGTCACCAGAAAGGGCGGCGAGTTCGGCGGGCCTATTGCCAAGAACCATGGACCCGAAGGCATGGCCGCGCTCTACGCCGCGCTTGGCCTTGGCGAGAATGATGGCCTGTTCTTCGCCGCGGGCAAGGCAGCCGACGCGGCCAAGCTGGCGGGCGCGGCGCGCATCCGGGTTGGCGAGGAACTCGGCCTGATCGACGAGAACGCCTTTGCGCTATGCTGGATCGTCGACTTCCCCTTCTACGAATGGAACGAGGACGACAAGAAGGTCGATTTCTCGCACAACCCCTTCTCGATGCCACAGGGCGGAATTGATGCCCTCAACGGGCAGGACCCGCTGACCATCAAGGCGTTCCTGTATGATCTGGTCTGTAACGGCTATGAGATCGCCTCCGGCTCGATCCGTAACCATATGCCCGAGACCATGGTGAAGGCGTTCGAGATCGTCGGCCTGTCCAAGGCGGATGTCGAGGAGCGGTTCGGCGGGATGTACCGCGCGTTCCAATATGGCGCGCCGCCGCATGGCGGGATGGCCGCCGGGGTGGATCGCATCATCATGCTGCTATGCGGCGCGAAGAACCTGCGTGAAATCTCGCTCTTCCCGATGAACCAGCGCGCCGAGGACTTGCTGATGGGCGCGCCGAGCCCGGCTGAGCCGCGCGCGCTGCGCGAGCTGCATCTGCGCGTGGTCGAGCCTCAGGCAAAGCCCGCCCAAAGCTGAGACGGGGCGGCTAGCTGCCCTCCAGCCCCGCGAGAAAGGCCGCGACGTTGCGCCCGAGCGCCTCGACCGCATAGCCGCCCTCCATCACCGTCATCGTCGGCAGGCCGAGGGTGCTGATGGCGGCACCGATCCGCTGCATGTCATCGGTGGTAAGCGCGAAGTGCGAAATTGGGTCTTCGGCGGAGGTATCCGCGCCATAGCTCACGATCACCACCCGCGCGCCAAAGGCCGCGATTGCCTCCAGTGCTTTTTCGAGCGGCGCTTGGTACTGTGCCCAGTTGGTGCCGCGCGGCAGCGGCTGGTTGAAGGTTGCGCCTTCGCCGTCGCCTGCCCCGCGCTCGTCGGCATGGCCCCAGAAATAGGGATAATCGGTGCGCGGATCGGCGTGGATCGAGGCGAAGAAGACGCCGCCGTCTGCATAGAAGATGTCCTGCGTGCCGTTGCCGTGGTGATAGTCGACATCGAGCACCGCCACCGGCCCCATGCCCCGTGCCAGCGCGGCGCGCGCGGCGATGGCGGCGTTGTTGAGGTAGCA
>JBJTTE010000087.1:0-3086 GCA_046080005.1 Erythrobacter sp. | reverse complement strand
CTCGCCTTCGCCGCTGGTGAACGCCCCGTCTGCTGCCAGTTTCCCGAGCTTCTGGATATCGGCGCCGAAGAACGGCCGGCCCATAAATACCATTTTGAAGCCATTGTAATTGGGGGGATTGTGGCTGCCAGTTATCTGAATGCCGCCATCCACCTGTTCGCTTGACGCTTCGGCATAATAGAGCATCGGGGTCGCCCCCATGCCGATCTGCACGACATCGCACCCGCTCGCGGTCAAGCCCTCGACCAGCGCATGTTCGAGCATCGGCGAGCTGACCCGCCCATCATAGCCCACCGCTACGGTCTTCCCTCCTGCCTCGCGCAGCAAGGTGCCGAACGATCGGCCAATCGCCCGCGCATCATCGGTGCCGAGCGTTTCGCCGATAATCCCGCGAATATCGTATTCGCGCAGGACGGTAGGGTGAAAGCGGTGTTGCATGCGTGAGGTGATCCTTACTGGGGTTGGCACTCAGGTTGCGCCCGACATGATAGAGCGGCCCAAAGAGATCAAGAACCGCCCGCTTGGGTACCGCGATATCGGAAAGCGGTTGCCAAAAGATTGTGTCAGTCGGGCGACGGACCCGACCCGCGCTCGTTGCTATAGCCCGGCAACTCGTCAAGCAGCAGATCGCGCGCGGCGTTCGCTTCCTGCATGGCAGCGGTGGTGCCGCCCTTGTCAGGGTGCACCAGGGTGGTGAGCTGGCGGTGGGCGAGGATGATCTGTTCGCGTCCCGCCCCGGCCTCGACCCCAAGCAGCTTACGCGCCTGGAACACCGCTTGCGAGCGGGTTGGCACCGGACGCAAAAATTCCCACGGCCACTTGCCGAATGCCCAGCGGCAGAACGCGCAGGCGACCGCCAGCAGGACCAGATATTTCATGCCAGCGTCAACTCGCCGTGATCACGGCTGAATTCGGGCAGAGCCAGCGCCTTCACCAGATTGCGCAGTTCCTGCCGGGCGACGAGGTGACTGGTGCCCAGTTCGCCCAGATGTCCCTTGTCCAGCAAGGTCAGGCCCGAGGGAAACAGCTCGCGATAGATGACGCGCTCGGACAGGCCTTGCGTCACCCGGAAGCCCACCCGCTTCGACATCTCGTTCAACGCTTTGTTGAGCCGCGCCTGGTTGCGCGCCTCGACGTGCCCGGTCCGGTTGCGCACCACAATCCAGTCCATCTCCGGGCGCTGATGCTCGATCATCATCCGGCTGCGCTTCATGCGTGCATCCCAGATCAGTTCGGCAAAGAACGAGAGTTTCTTGACCCTGAACGTCTCGGCATCGACCTGCCCGATCAGATCGAAATCGACAAAGCTTTCGTTCATCGGCGTCACCAACGTATCAGCGTGTTCGACTGCGGTGCGGGCATAGGCATCATCGCGCCCCGGATTGTCGATGATCAGGAAATCGCAATTGGCTTCCAGCCGGCGGATCATCGCCATCAGCGCACCAGTGCCGTTCTCGCGGAACACCTCACAGTTCGGCGTGGGCAAGGTCAGACCGCGCTTCTGCAGCGTCGCTTGCCGGTTCTCGATATAGCGGTGCATCGTGCGCTGGCGCGGATCGAGATCGATCGAGGCCACCCGTGCGCCGAGATAGGACAAGGCCACCGCGACATGCACTGCCGAGGTCGATTTGCCGGTACCGCCCTTTTCATTGGCGAACACAATCCGGTGCGCTTGGCCCTTGTTGAGCTTGCGTCCGGCGGGTGCGGGATCAGGAGTTTCGGCGCGCGAGGCGGGCGGCATAGTAGGTCTTTCTACTCCGGTCATGTGGCGCAAGCGAGGTGCAGGTGCCCCAGCGTCTTGAAATGGCACCGTGAGCGCCGCTAGGGCATAAGTCACATCTATCGTGGGAGTCTAGCACGTGCAAACGGTCAAGGCATTGCAAATGTTGAGAACCGCTTTGGCACAGCTCAAGGCTGGCGGCGCGCGAATTGCGCTGGTGCCAACCATGGGTGCACTGCACGAAGGGCACCTCACTCTGGTCCGCCGCGCCCGGCAAGAGGCTGATCACGTCGTCGCCTCGATCTTCGTCAATCCCAAGCAATTCGGTGCCAATGAGGATCTGGACGCCTATCCGCGCCAGCTCGCCGAGGATGCCGCGATGCTGGAGGCCGAGGGCACAGCCCTGCTGTGGGCACCAGGGGTGGAGGCCATGTACCCAGCAGGCTTTGCCACCAATGTCGCCGTTGCGGGGGTGAGCGACGGGCTGTGCGGTGCGGCACGGCCGGGACATTTCGACGGGGTCGCGACGGTGGTGCTCAAGCTGTTCAACCAGGTCCAGCCCGATCTGGCATTCTTCGGGGAAAAGGATTTCCAGCAGTTGGCGGTGATCCGCACAATGGCGCGCGACCTTGATCTCACCGCCCCCCATGTCGATGCCATCATCGGCGTGCCGACAGTGCGCGAGGCCGATGGCCTGGCGATGAGCAGCCGCAACCGCTACCTCTCGTCAGATCAGCGCGCGAGTGCTGTGGCGCTTCCGCAGGCACTGACGCTGGCCGCGCAGACCATTGCCGCGGGTGAGCAGTCCATCGCCTCCGCTAGGTCGGCGGCAGTGGGCGCTTTGCAACACGCTGGCTTCCAGGTCGACTATCTCGAGGTGGTCGATGCCCAGACCCTCGCGCCGATCACAGAACTGGGCGAGCGTCCTGCGCGCATCCTCGTCGCCGCGCGGATCGGCGGCACCCGGCTGATCGACAACATGGCAATCACCCCCGCACCGCGCTGACCAGCCAAATCAGCGTTGACCTCCCCGCGCAATCGGTGGCATTGGCCGCGCACGGCGCAACGCGGGTATAGCTTAGTGGTAAAGCTCCAGCCTTCCAAGCTGGCTATGCGGGTTCGATTCCCGCTACCCGCTCCAATTTGCAGTCCAGCCGCGTCCGTATCAGTCTGGACATACCCCCGAAAACCAAGGTATTTAGCGGCTAATGAGGACGCATTCGTTCACTCGCGTCCGCATCTAACCGTCCGCCGATGGGGGTATGATTGGGGGAAGCCGTAACAGGCAGGGGGTATGACTTGCGGCGCTGGGGGTATGCGATGGCAGGCCATGGCGCTGACAGACATTGCAATTCGACAAGCGAAA
>JBJTTE010000086.1:0-8103 GCA_046080005.1 Erythrobacter sp. | reverse complement strand
CAGCACTTATTGAGTACGGACCCTAGTCGCCGCGGGGTGGGCAAAGCGAAATAACACCCTGCCCCACCTAGACCCCGCCATTCGCAGTGCTCCACGACGATCCCAAAACCCGCCATCGCTCCCGGTCCCCAAAAAGACCGTGCCTGTGGCAGCGCGCGCTTGCTATGGCGGGGGGATGAGCACGCCGCGCCCACCCCGCATCCTTGCCATTGCCGGTTCGGATTCCTCCGGCGGGGCAGGCATTCAGGCGGATATCAAGTCCATCACCATGCTCGGCGGTTATGCGATGACCGCGATCACCGCGATCACCGCGCAGAACACCATCGGCGTGCAAGGGATCGCGGCGCTCGCGCCTGAGCTGGTGGCGCAGCAGATCGCCTCGTGCATCACGGACATCGGCGTCGACGCGGTCAAGATCGGGGTGCTCCACGATGCCGAGATCATCGCTGCCGTGGCTGAGGCGCTGGAGGGTGTTGCGGCGCCCATCGTGGTCGATCCGGTGATGATCGCCACCAGCGGCGCTGCGCTGATCGCGCCCGAGGCTGTGGCGGCCATGCGCGAGCGGCTGTTCCCGCGCGCCGCGCTTATCACCCCCAACCTGCCCGAACTCGCGCATCTCACAGGGAGCGCGCTGCCGGACGATGCCGCGATCATGGCGGCGGCAAGCGCGCTGGCGAGCGCGACCGGCGCGCATGTGCTCGCCAAAGGCGGGCATGCCGAGGGCGATGTGGTGATCGACCTGCTGGTCGCGCCAGACGGCGAGCGGTTCCGCCATGAAAGCCCGCGCATCGATACCTGCCACACCCACGGCACAGGCTGCACGCTCTCGTCAGCGGTTGCGACGCTGCTCGGTCGCGGAACGCCGCTCGACGAGGCGGTCAGGCTCGCTCGCCAATTCGTTCTCGACGCCATTGCCGCCGCCCCCGGATTTGGCGCAGGCCACGGCCCACTCGGGCATCAGGCGGTGCGCGCGGCCCAGACTTCGGGCGTCAGCGCAAAGTAGACCGAGTCGCACCACTCCCCGGCAATCAGCCAGGTCCTTTCGGCCCGGTGCGTTTCGGCAAAGCCCAGCTTTGCGAGCAACCGTATCGAGGCTGCGTTGCGCGGATCGACATCGGCGGTGATGCGCGGCAGCCCGTGAACGGCAAAGGCGCGGGTGATCAGCGGGGTGAGCGCCTCGGCCACCAGCCCCTGTCCCCATAGCGCGGGGGCAAGAATGTAGCCGATATCGGGGAAGCGGTAGAACCCGGCCTTGCCGACCGCGCGGCCCTGATATTCGATGATGAAGTCTTCACCCTCGCCCGCCGGGGTGGCTGCCATCGCCGCGAGCCAGTCGCGGGTTTCTTCATCGCTGTCGTGCGGGGGTGTGGCCCAATAGGCCATGGCTTCGCGGTCGCTCAGCACCGCGTGCATGTCCGCGAAATCCGCGTCCGGGCGGACCCGGCGCAGAGTCAGCCTGGCAGTGTGGATCACAAGCTCAGTCGCGCGGGAGCTCATAGAAATCGCAAATGCAGGCCCAGGCCTCTTCCGCCGTCTCGACCCAGGTGAACAGGTCAAGATCGCTCTGCGAGATCACGCCTTCCTCGGCCAGCGCCTCGAAATTAACCACGCGGGTCCAGAAGTCCTTGCCGAACAGGATGATCGGCATCGGCTTCATTTTGCCGGTCTGGATCAGGGTGATGAGCTCGAAGAATTCATCGAAGGTGCCAAAGCCGCCGGGGAACACCGCGACCGCGCGGGCGCGCAGCAGGAAGTGCATCTTCCTCAGGGCGAAGTAATGGAACTGGAAGCTGAGATAGGGCGTGACATAGGGGTTGGGGGCCTGCTCATGCGGCAACACGATGTTGAGGCCGATCGACTCGCTCCCGGCGTCAGACGCGCCGCGATTGCCCGCCTCCATGATCGAAGGCCCACCGCCGGTGGTGACGATGAATTGTCTGAGGCCGTTTTCGATGATGCCCTTTTCGCTGACCAGCCGGGCGAGGCGATAGGCCTCTTCATAATATTTCGCTTTCTCGGCGAGGCGGGCAGCGACCTTCTGGTCATAGGCGCTGCCATTGGCGGCGGCCTCGGCCACCCGCGCTTCGGCCTGCGCGGGCGACGGGATGCGCGCCGATCCATACATCACCAGGGTCGATCCCACGCGCGCTTCATCGAGCAGCATTTCGGGCTTGAGCAATTCGAGCTGGAAGCGGACGGGGCGCAGCTCGTCGCGCAGCAGGAAGTCGGTATCGCGGAAGGCCAGCTTGTAAGCGGGATGCGCGGTCTGCGGGGTGCGTTCGGGGCCGCCCTCGGCAAAGCGGGTCTCTTCTCCCGCACGGTAGAATTTGCGGTCGGTTAGCTCTTTCTCGGTCATGGTTAGACCCCTAGTAGGGGGTGGTTAGACCCGCAATAGGCTAGGGCTAGAGCGATGTTTCGTGTGAAACATTCCGGTTGTCGGACGGGGATGGCTCCGCGCTTAAGGCCAGCAGGGCGAAGCTGGCGAGCCAGTGCTCCCCCATGTAATCGCCCGCAACATGCGGCAGGGCGGCGGCCAGATGCGCCTGCGCCAGATCGCTCATTTGCTTGCCGATTTCTTCGTCGTCCAGCGTATCGGCGATGGCGCGCAGGCACCATGCGCGGCTGAGATTGAGGCCGTCCAGATGGGCGATCTTGCCATCGCTGCGGTCGGACACGCTGACGGGGCGGCAATCGCGCTCAAGCCAGCCATTGGCGATCACCAAGTCCTTGAACCAAGGGCCGAAATTGGCCCTCGGTCGGACCTCGCTCAGCAGCAGCGCGGCGGTGAGAACGGGGGAAAGAAACTCGTCGCCGCCCGGTTCCCATCCGCGATAATCCGTCCGGTTACCAAAGGCTTGCTCGGCCCAAGCGTCGATCCGGGCGACCAGTGCCGCATCGCGCCCCAGCGCCCAGCGCCGCGCGAGGATCAGCGCGAAAGCCGTATTGAAATGGGTGCCGACGGTGATCGGATAGGTCAGAATGCCGAGGTAATCGCCAAAGCGCGCCGCAAAAGCCTGCGCCAGCGGCTCAAGCCGTGCCGCCCATGCGCGATCCCCGTGCCGTTCCGCCTCCAGATGGAGATAGAGCAGCCAGCCCCAGCCATAGGGCCGCTCAAACCCGCGTGCCGCGGGCCGGTCGAGATAGGCCAGTTCGACAGCGAGCTTGGCCTCAGTGAAGGTTTCGTCAGCCAGTTCTGCAATCAGCGCAGCTTCGGGGGTGTCCGGATAGAGCCGCCTCACACTCAGCAGAGTCCACCATCCGTGAACGCAACTGTGCCAGTCAAAGCTGCCGAAAAACACCGGGTGAGCCTCACGCGGCGCTCGCACATCCTTTTCACTTTCACAGACATGGTCGTCCTTATAGGGAAACGGCCGCGCGACGTGGCCAAGCGCAATTCGGGCAAAATTGCGGGCGATATCCTCGGTCAGTTTCACAGCACGAATGCCCCCACATAGATGATCCCGATATTGCAGAGGAGCAGCGGGAGAGCAGTCCCGATCTGTTGGCGGATCACGCCGTTCTGGTCTTTGAGCTCAAGCAGCGCGGCCGGGACGATATTGAAGTTGGCCGCCATCGGGGTCAGCAGCGTGCCGCAAAAGCCGGCGAGCATCCCGACCGCTCCGATCACCGCCGGGTCGCCGCCATACTGCCGAACCAGCAGGGGAATCCCGATCGCCGCTGCCATCACCGGAAAGGCAGCAAAGGCATTGCCCATGATCATCGTGAACAAGGCCATGCCCAGCGCAAAGACGACCACCGTCAGGAAAATACTGCCCTCCGGGATGATGGCACCTGCAAGGCCGCCGATGATCTCACCCACGCCCGCCAGCGCAAACACCGCGCCGAGCGCTGCCAGCATCTGCGGCAGGATCGCCGCCCAGCCGATCGAATCGATCAGTCGCCGTCCTTCCTCGGCCGGGGCCATCAGCGGCGGGCGAAGCCAGATGATAGTCCCGGCCAGCGCGATCACTACGCCCACCCCGAACAGGATCAGGGTTTCGCGCCGCGCCTCGAACAAGCCCGTCTCGCCAAAGGGCGTATAGTTGTAGAGCAGCGTTCCCACGACCGCCGCCAGCGGCACCACCAGCGCGGGCACAAACAACCGGTTGCCGAGCCGCGCGGACAGAAGCTCCCGCTCCTCAAGCGTAGTCGTCGCAGGATCGCTGCGCTTAAGGCCCCCGGCTCCGACAATCGCCACCATCGCCAGCACCAGCACTCCGTTGGCGAGATCGGAAAGGTGGCTGCCCAACAGGAAACTCGCCGCCAACAGCGCCCAGAACCCGGCATTGCCCCAGCGCCGTTCGCGCAGGCTGAGCAACGCCCAGATCGCAAAGGCCGCGCCCGCCAGCGCGTAGAGCCATTCATAGGTGATCATCGACGCGAGGCCCTCAAACGGCGGTCAAAGGCGAGGATGCGCCCACCGTGGATCAGGAAAGCACAGATCGCGGTGGGGATGGCCCAGACCGAAAGCTGCAGGGGTGTTAGCGGGTAGCCCGCGGTTTCGAACACGCCCTGGATCAGCAGGATTGAGGCAATCGCGAAGAAGATGTCCTCGCCAAAGAACAGTCCGACATTGTCGGTCGCAGCGGCCATGGCCTTCACTTCGTCGCGGGCTTCCTCGGGCAAATCCCCATGGGTCTTGACCGCCGCTGCCTCAGCCATCGGCGCGACCAGCGGGCGGACCGCTTGTGCATGGCCGCCGATGTCTTTCATCCCGAGCGCCGAAGCGAGCTGGCGGAAGGCAAGATAAGCGACCAGCAGCTTGCCCATGGTCGCTCCGCGCATCGCTTCGATCAGTTGGCGCGCACGCTGCTGCAAGCCATTGCGTTCGAGCAGGCCGATCACCGGCAGGATGATCGAGGTGACCGAGATATAGCGATTATCGTTGAAGGCCTTGCCCAGCGCCTCGACCACGGCAATCGGATCAAGCCCGGCGAGCACGCCCGTCGCCAGCGCTGCGCTCACGACCACCAGCAGCGGATTGAACCGCAAGGCAAAGCCGGCAACGACAATGCCGATGCCCAGAAGCGGCCAGTAGTTCATTCCGCCACCTCGCCAAAACCGCCGCCGCCGGGCGTCAGTATCACGAAGCTGTCGCCCGGTTCCACCTGCGCCGATGCGCTCGCCGTAAGTTCCTCCATGGTGCCGCTTGCCCGCGCGACCCAGTTGCGGCCCGCCTGCGCATCACCCCCGCCGCAGATGCCGCGCGGCGCGATCCGGCGGCGATTGGCAAGGATGTTGGCGCGCATCGGCTCAAGGAAGGTAATGCAGCGCTCGACCCCATCACCGCCCATGTGCTGCCCCAAGCCGCCCGACCCGCGCCGGATCGCAAAGCGTTCCACCCTGACCGGCAAACGGGTTTCGAGAATCTCGGGATCGGTCAGGCGGCTATTGGTCATGTGGGTCTGCACCGCGCTGGTCCCGTCATGGTCAGGGCCTGCGCCCGATCCGCCGCAGATCGTCTCGTAATACTGGTGGCGCTCATTGCCGAAGGTGAAATTGTTCATCGTCCCTTGCGACGAGGCAAGGCGGCGCGTGGCCGCGAACAGGGCATCGGTGACAACCTGGCTGGTCTCGACATTGCCCGCAACCACCGCCGCGCCGGGCGCCGGATTTAGCATCGAGCCTTCAGGCACAATCAGCGCTACCGGGCGCAGGCAGCCATCATTCATCGGGATCGCATCGTCGATCAGCGTGCGCAGCACATAGAGCGCAGCCGCGCGGGTGATGGATCGCGGCGCATTGAAATGGCCCGGCAGCTGATCGCTGGTGCGGTTAAAGTCGAACACAGCGGAGCGGCTCACCCGGTCGATGCGGATCGCGACCTTGACCACCGCGCCATTGTCCAGCTCGTAGGCGAATTCTCCGTCATCAAGTCGGTCGAGCAAGCGGCGCACGCTTTCCTCGGCATTGGCGATGACATGATCCATGTAGGCAGCGACAGTCGCAACACCATGCTCCTGCGCAGCGCCCGCCAGCAGCTCCGCCCCGCGCGTGCAGGCGGCCAGCTGGGCACGCAGGTCAGACAGGTTGCGATCGGGATTGCGGGCCGGGAAGGGACCGGAACCCAACAATTCGCGCATCGCCGCCTCGCGGAACTGCCCCTCGTCCACCAGCAGCGCATTATCGATCAAGACGCCTTCTTCGGCGATGTTGCGACTGTCAGGCGGCATTGAGCCGGGCGCGATCCCGCCGATATCCGCATGATGTCCGCGCGCGGCGACGAAGGCATCGGGCTCATCAGTATTGTAGTCGTAGAACACCGGCACGATGACGGTGATGTCGGGCAGGTGCGTCCCGCCGCGATAGGGATCGTTGAGCACAAAGGCATCACCGCGCCGAAAGCCGCGCCCGTCGTGCATGCTCCCACGCGCCTCAATCACCCGCGCGATGCTGTCGCCCATGCTGCCAAGATGCACCGGAATGTGCGGCGCGTTTGCGATCAGCGCCCCGCCGCGATCAAACAGGGCGCAGGAAAAATCGAGCCGCTCCTTGATGTTGACCGACGTGGCGGTTGATTGCAGCACCACGCCCATTTCCTCGGCGATGGCCATGAACATGTTGTTGAAGATCTCCAGCCGGACCGGATCAACTGCGGTTCCCGCGGCTTGCTCACGCTTCAGCGGTGCGGCCCTGGTCAGGATCAGGCTTCCTTCATCAGCCAGTTCCGCCTGCCAGCCATCCTCGACCACAGTGGTCGAACCGGGATCAACGATCAACAGCGGCCCAGCTTCGATCTGGCCGACAGCGAGGGTGCGGCGCGACATGAGGTCCCAGGGCCCCGGCAAAAGGGCGTTCGCCGAAGCCAAGGTCACGGGCAGATCGACCGAGCGCGATAGTCCGCCTGCCCGCCCGCTCGCCTCGACACTCAGCGCTTCGACAATGATCGCCGCCTCCGCGTCGGAATAGCCAAAGCGCTGGCGATGCAACTGGCGGAAGGCTGCGTCCATCGCCGCTGGATCGGCGCAAGGAATGGCAAGCAGGCTGTCACTGCCCGCGAAACGCAGCCTTGCGCGGCTGTCGATCCCGATCACATCGTCAGAAATACCCTGATCACGCAGATCCTGCCGTGCCTGTCGCTCCAGTGTCGCGAGTTCGTCTCCAAAGCTCTCAGCCAGCGGGCGGATGATACTGACTTCGCGGATGGCCTTCACCGGGGCAAGGCCGATGCCATAGGCAGACAGCATCCCCGCGAGCGGATGGATCAGCACCGTCTCCATCCCCAGCGCATCGGCGACCTTGCACGCGTGCTGCCCGCCTGCACCGCCGAAGCAGGCGAGCGCATAGGTCGTGACGTCATGACCGCGCGCGACCGAGATCTTGCGGATGGCACCCGCCATATTGTCCACCGCAATGGCGAGGAAGCCTTCCGCGATCTCTTCCAGCGACCGTGGTTCCGGCAGCATCGCAGCGACCTCTTCCAGCCGCGCACGCGCTGCTTCCGGGTCAATCGGCGCGTCACCTTCCGGGCCGAAGACAGCCGGGAAGAATGCTGGATCGATCCGGCCCAGAAACAGGTTGCAATCAGTCACCGTCAGGGGCCCGCCTTTGCGGTAGCAGGCAGGGCCCGGTTCCGCCCCGGCGCTTTCCGGCCCGACCCTGAAGCGCGCGCCGTCAACGCGACAGATCGAGTTCCCGCCCGCCGCGACGGTGTGGATGTTCATCATTGGCGCCGCGACCCGCACCCCCGCAATAACGCTATCGCCGGTCAGTTCATACTCGCCGGCATAATGCGCCACATCGGTGCTGGTCCCGCCCATATCGAAGCCGATCAGGCGCGCATGACCGAGCGGTGCACTCGCCGCTACCATGCCGACCACGCCGCCCGCCGGGCCGGACAGGATCGCATCCTTACCCCGGAACGCGCCGACTTCGGCAAGCCCTCCATTCGACTGCATGAAGCGCAGGTTCTCTGTCGCGGGGAGACTGGCGGCGAGGGCATTGGTATAGCGCCGCAGCACCGGGGATAGGTAGGCATCGACAACCGTCGTATCCCCGCGCGGAACAAGCCGGATCAACGGTGCGACTTCGTGACTGACACTAACTTGGGCAAAGCCGAGATCGCGCGCGATCCGCGCCAACCGCGCCTCGTGCATACGGTGC
>JBJTTE010000085.1:0-17482 GCA_046080005.1 Erythrobacter sp. | reverse complement strand
CTCGGCATTATTGCCGCGGTCTGGGGGCAAGGCACGGAAAGCGATGACCGGCGCATCGTCATCGCGGCCAAGCAATTCTCCGAGCAATACATCCTCGCCCAGTTGATCGGGTCGCGGCTGGAAGCGGCGGGCTACGCGGTCGAATATCGCGATGGTCTGGGAAGCGCAGTGGTGCATTCGGCAGTGGCGGCCTCGAGCGTCGATATCTCGGTCGATTACACTGGCACGATCTGGACCAACTACCTCAAACGCTCCGACAACCCCGGGCGGGAGGCGATGTACACCACGATCCGCGAATGGGAAGCGCGCGAAAACGGCGTGACAGTGCTCGGGCGGTTGGGGTTCGAAAACGCCTATGCCTTCGCGATGCGCGCGGACCGGGCGCAGGCGCTGGGTGTCGCCAGCCTTGCCGATCTTGTCGCCGCCGCGCCGACGCTCACCATCGGCGGCGACCCCGAATTTTTCGAGCGGCCCGAATGGATCGGGGTGCGCGATGCCTATGGTCTCAGTTTCGGCAAGAGCCGCAACTTCGCGCCGACCTTCATGTACAATGCGCTGCAATCGGGCGAGGCGGACGTGATCAGCGCCTATACCTCAGATGGGCGGATCGCGGCGGACCGGTTGGTGGTGCTTGCTGACCCAAAGGGGGCGCTGCCAAGCTATGATGCGATGCTGATGCTGTCGCCGCGCATTGCTGAGGATCCGGGCGTGCGCGATGCGCTTCAACCGCTGATCGGTGCGATCACGGTCGAGGCGATGCGCGAGGCGAACCTGGCCGTGGACCGCGAGGACGAAAAGAAGCTTACCCCCAAGGCTGCAGCGGCGGAGCTGGCCAGGAAGGCGGGGCTCTAGAGCCGGAAACCGCTCTAGGGGGTCCCCTTCAACCCGCCTTCTGCCAAACCTGTGTCTGGCACAGCGGACCAAAGCAGCCTTTCACTTCCAGCGTGCCGTCCGCTTTGCGGCGCACTTCGGAGCTGTAGGTCCGCCCGCTTTTGGGATCGTAGACCTGCCCCCGCCAGGCATCGCCATCATCGGCGAGGCCATAGAGCACCGCAGTACCGATCAGCTTGCGGGTCCGCTTGGCCGGATCGGCATTGTTGACATCGCGCTGATCCTTGCCGCCAGCGGGCAGGATCAGGAATCGCTCGATCCGACCACACAGGGATTTGCCGCATTTGGCAATCGCGACGACCGCGTCCTTCTCGCCGGTGACCCAGCGCCCTTTGATCGGCCCGGCGGCCAGAGCCGGGGCAGCGGCGGCCAGACCAAACGCCAGCACCAGCCAAGCTCTATACGCTACTATCATGCAAACCCCGCTCCGAACGGCCAGCGCCGCCCACAAATACCGAGCACCTTGAACAGGGTGCCCATCTGCTCGTCTTCAACCAACCGGTCGCGTTGGCGCTGGATCTGGGCGCCTTGCGCGGGATTGCGCCGTTGCAGCGCCTGCGTGCGCGTATCGATCCCCATCTGACGCAGCCATTCGCCCTGATATTGCAGCCCTATCACATCCGCGCCGTTATCTTCGGCAACTTGCCGCAGCAATTCGAAATCGACATGCGCGGTAAGGTCGGCATTGCCGGGATGCGCGAAGACATCAACCTTCTTGTGCGCCTTTAGTGCCTGCAAGGTCGAGCCTGAGCGCAGCTCCATCTGGCCATAATCGATCACCAGCGCCGCCCCGCCCTGTTCGCGCAGGCGCCGCGCAATCTCGGCCATCAACGCGCTCGCTGCGGGGCTGGTCTCGATCATTGTCCCCTGTGCCGCGCTAGCCCAGCTGGCGGGGACGAGGTGATCCATTCGCTCCTGTCCCGCGACAAAGGTGAATGCCTCGCCGTCGAGGCCAACCATCCGGTCGAACCATCCGCTGGCGGACCGCACCAATTGGTGGACGGGTAAAGCATCGAAGAATTCGTTGGCGACGATCAGCAGCGGCGCATCGTCGGGCAGGGTCGAAAGATCATGGTGGTGATGGCAATCGGGAAAGGCCTCGCGCTGGATTTTCCGAAGGCTTGCCGAAGTTTCGACAAAGTGGACTTCAGGCGCGAAATCATAGCGCGCTGCCGCCGCCAGGGCGTCCTGCGCCAGCGTGCCCCGCCCGGGGCCAAGTTCGACATAGTGGATGCGCTTGCGTCTGCCCATCCGCACCCACAGATCAGCATGCCACAAGCCGATCAGTTCGCCAAACATCTGGCTGATCTCGGGTGCCGTAATGAAGTCGCCTGATTCGCCCAAGGGATCGCGGCTGGCGTAGTAGCGGGCGTTGCTCTCGCCAATATATTGCGCAAGCGAGATAGGGCCAGTCTCACGGATCAGCCGGCGCAGTGTGGCAGGGACATCGACCTCGGCGCGGGCGAGGACTTCGGCTTCGAGGCGAGCTTGCTCGGCAGCGGCGGCTTCGGCAGCCTTGCGAGCGGCCACTTCGGCGGCTTCAGCCTCAGCGGCAATGCGGGCTACTTCCTCGGCTTCCGCCCGCGCCTTGGCTTCGGCTTCGGCCTCGGCTTTCGCTCTGGCTTGCGCGTTCAGACGCGCCCGTTCCTCGGCTTGGCGGCGCGCGCGTTCCTCCGCTTCGGCCTTGGCGCGGGCTGCAGCTGCGGCGGCTTGCGCCTCAGCGTCGCGGCGGGCCTGCTCTTCGGCTATGGCCTTGGCCCTCGCCTCAGCGTCTGCCTTGGCTTTGGCCTCAACTTTGGCTCGGGCTTCTGCCTCTTTTCTGAGGCGTGCTTCGTCAACTGCCTGAGCACGTGCCTTGGCGATCCGGCGTACCTCGGCGGCACTTTCGCCTGCAAGGTTGGGCTTGGCTTCGACTGCTGTCGGCACCGCTGCCGCCACAGCTGGAGGCGCAGCCGCTGATGCGGGGTCGATCAGCCTTAGTCGGGTGCTCCGTGCGCCAGAGTTCAGGCCGCCGCGGTCATCCCCGCCGCGGGCGGTTTTGGCCGCAGCGCGTAGAGCACGACAATCAATCCAGTCAGGATAAGCGGTATGGTCAGCCATTGCCCCATTGATAGTCCGGTTCGCGCCGCAAAGTCAGCCAGTTGTTGATCAGGCTCACGGAAAAATTCGTTAACGAAGCGCGAAATTCCCATCCCCAGAGTGAACACGCCCGCCAGCAGACCGGGGCGATAGCGTGCGCGGGTCTTCCAGAACAGCAGCAGCATGATGATGAGCATCGCCAGCCCTTCGAGTCCGGCCTGATAGAGCTGGCTCGGATGGCGCGGCAGTTCGCCAGCGCCCGGGAAGACCATCCCCCAAGACACGTCAGTGACGCGGCCCCATAGTTCGGCATTGACGAAATTGGCGAGCCGTCCGAGCAGCATCCCCATCGGGACGCCAACTGCGACATAATCAACCACGCGGATGAAGCTCAACTTGTCGCGCCACGCCACCGAGGCCATCGCCAGCGTCACACCGATCAACCCGCCATGAAAGCTCATCCCCCCGTCCCACAGCCGCAAGAGCTTCCAGGTGACAAAGCCGTCCCCGGCAAATCCGGTCCAAAGGCTGTGATCATAGAACATGGCATAGCCGAGCCGCCCGCCGAGAATCACACCCAGTGTGCAGTAAAAGAACAGATCATCGGCATGGCGCTGGGCCATCGGCGCTCCGGGTGCCTTCAGCGCTTTCGACGTGTGCCAATAGGCAAAAATCACCCCGATCAGGTAAGCCAGCGAATAGAAGCGCAGGGTAAAGAACCCCAGATCGATCCCTGGCTGAAGCCCAAGGCTCTCCCAGTAGATGGGTTGAGCAGCGCCGCTTGCGGCAAGTAGTGACAGCACGGGGCGAACCTCTTATTGACAATGAAATGCCGTATTGGCGGGCCTGAGGCGGCCCCGTTCACGCTCAGATTTTTAGCACAGTGGACGGGGCAGGGAAAGGGGCACAGGTACCACCGGGCGGAATGGGACAGGCAATTCACTGGGAGGGACTAACCCTCCAACGGAATGCCACAACAACAAGAGAGAGGAACATACTCGCATGCCCACCCAGTTGGACAATGCGCTCGACGCAATCAACGCCGCGCTGACTGCCCCCGGCCAGCCCTTTGCCACTGCGCCATTCGAACGCGACGGGATTACGCTGCCCGCATTTGCCGCAGCGCCGCCGACCCTTGCCCATTTCTTCGCGCACTTCTGCAACCAGAACAAGGATATCCCCTTTCTGGTCGATGGCGATATCCGCCTCTCCTTCGGCGAGACCTATGCTGCGGCAACCTGTGTGGCCGAGGCCTTGGTGCGCGATCACGGCCTTGCCAAGGGCGACCGCGTCGGCATCGCAGCGCGCAATTCAGCGAACTGGATGATCGCCTATATGGGCATCATCATGGCAGGTGGCTGTGCGACCCTGCTGAACGGCTTCTCGTCGGGCGAGGAACTCGCCTATGGGATCACGCTGGCCGAATGCACGCTGGTGCTCGCCGACGATGGCCGCGCTGCGCGGCTTGAGGGGCATGACCACGGTGCCCGTATCGTGCTGTTCGGCCATGGCCATGCACCCTCGGAAGATCTGGCGAACGTCTGGGCGCTGCCGCAAGGCACCAGCGCGGCAATGGCGATGCTCGGCAGCCTCGGTCCGGACGATCTGGCGACGATCCTCTTCACCTCGGGGTCAACCGGCAAGTCCAAAGGTGCCTGGTCCGATCACCGCGGGGTGATCCACGGGATCATGAGCTATGTCAGCGTCAGTGCCATGGCCAAGATCCATATCGAAAGCCAGGGCGAGCTGCTGACCGATCAGCCCTGCGCGCTTGTCGCTGTGCCGCTGTTCCACGTCACAGGCGAAATCCCGCTGTTCCTGCAAAGCTTCGCCATCGCGCGCAAGCTGGTGCTGATGCCGAAGTGGGACGCGGGCCTCGCGATCCGGTTGATGGCCGAGGAAAAGGTGACCTACTTCGTCGGTGTGCCGCTGATGAGCTATGAGATCGCCAACCACCCCGACCGCGAAAAATATGACCTTTCGGCTTGCAAGAGCTTCGCTGCAGGCGGCGCGCCGCGTCCGATTGAGCACGTCATCCGCATCAAGGAGGCTTTCCCCGGCGGGTTCCCGCTGCTGGGCTATGGTCTTACCGAAACCAACGCGGTTGGCTGCGGCAATTTCAACGAGAACTATCTTGCCAAGCCTGGCTCGACCGGCAAGCCGACCAAGCCGATGGTCGATCTGGCCATCCTCGATGATGCCGGGAACGCCCTGCCGCAAGGTCAGGTGGGCGAGGTCTGCATCCGCTCGGTCGCCAATTTCCGAGGCTATTGGAAGAACGAGGAAGCCACCAGCGCTGCCTTTACCGCTGATGGCTACTTCCGCACCGGCGATTTGGGCTATCTCGACCCGGATGAATATCTGTTCATCGTTGACCGGAAGAAGGACATCATCATTCGCGGCGGGGAGAACATTACCTGCATCGAGGTGGAAGATGCGATCTACGCCCATCACGATGTCGGTGAATGTTCGGTCTTCGGCCTGCCCGACGAACGCTTTGGTGAAGTGCCGGCTGCCGTCTACGCGATGAAGGAAGGCCGGACCGCCATCACGCCGGGCGAATTGCGCGCTTTCCTGCTCGAACGGATCGCGGCCTTCAAGGTGCCGCTCGAACACCAGATCTGGCTCACCAGCGAACCGCTCCCGCGCCTCGGCACACAAAAGATCGACAAGCGCAGCGTCAAGGCTCGCTATCTCGCGGACACTGTTGCTGCGTGAGCCATCCCCGTGACCCATAAGCGTGTCCCCGGCCAGCGCGCGATCATTGACCGCCGCGCGCTGGCCGAAGAGATTGCATCGCTGCATGCGGTGGCGGGCGTAGGGGCTCGTCCCGCGATCGTCGTCGCGCTGCGCATGGCCTTAGATGAGGGGCGCGCAGAGCTTGCCCGCCGGTTGGAGCAAACGCCTTCGGCGGGTTATGATGTCACTGCAGGCTTCTCGTTCCTGATGGATCAGCTGCTGCGGGTGACCTACGATCACGTCACTACCCATCTTTACCCCGTCCCCAACCGCACCCAGGCTGAGCGGTTGGCGATCCTTGCCGTGGGCGGATACGGGCGGGCCGAAATGGCACCGTACTCGGATGTCGATGTCGCCTTCATCACGCCCATGCGCCGCGCACCATGGTGCGAGCAGGTGATCGAGACGATGCTCTACATCCTGTGGGACCTGGGGCTGAAAGTCGGCCATTCGAGCCGCACCGTGGCTGACACCATCCGCATGGCGAAAGAGGATCTGACCATCCGCACCGCACTGCTGGAGAGCCGCTTGGTGTGGGGCGACACGATCCTTCACGAAGAGCTCAAGGCGCGCTTCCTGAATGATGTGGTGAAGGGCAGCGAACGGCTATTTCTGACCTTGAAGCTCGCCGAACGCGAACCCCGCCACAAGCGCATGGGCGACAGCCGCTATGTGGTCGAGCCCAATATCAAGGAGGGCAAGGGCGCCTTACGCGATCTCCAGACGCTCTATTGGATTGGCAAGTACATCCACAAGGTCGACAATGCTGCGCAGCTCGTCGATGTCGGACTGCTGACAGCATCGGAGTATCGCAGCTTCCGCCGCGCCGAGGGCTTCCTGCTGGCAGCACGGTGCCACATGCATCTCATCACCGGCCGCGCCGAGGATCGGTTGACCTTCGACCTGCAACCGCAAATGGCTGAACGGATGCTGTTTGCCGACCGTCCCGGCAAGAGCGCGGTCGAACGGTTCATGCAATACTACTTCCTGCACGTGAAGCGCGTCGGCAGCCTGACCAGCGTGTTCCTTGCGCACCTCGACGAAGAGTTCGCCAAAAAGCGCCCACGCACCGGGTTCTTCGCCGGATGGACCCAGCGTCCCCGTAGTTTCAAGGGCTATAGCGTCGAAGCCGGCAGGCTGCGGGCACCGGGCGATGACTGGTTCAGGCAGGATCCGGTGCGGCTTATCGAGATGTTCCTGCTCGCCGAGGCCGAGGGTCTTCAGATCCATCCCGAAACCATGCGGCTGGCAGGCCGCGATGCAAAGCTGATCGACGGCAATCTGCGCCGCGACAAACGCGCCAATGCGCTGTTCCTGGAGCTGCTGGCGGGGCGCAAAGACCCCGAGACCGCGCTCCGGTGGATGAACGAGGCGGGGGTGTTCGGCCGGTTCGTCCCCGATTTTGGCCGGGTCAACGCCCAGATGCAGTTCGACATGTATCACCACTATACGGTCGACGAACACACCATTCGCGCGATCGGGCTGCTGTCGCAGATCGAGCGCGGTCTGCTGGTGGCCGATCACCCCCGCGCCACCCGGGAATTTCCCAAACTGGCCTCGCGCCGCGCGCTCTATGTTGCGGTCCTGCTGCACGATATCGCCAAGGGGCGTGGGGGCGATCATTCGGTTCTGGGGGCGCAGGTCGCGCACCACCTCTGCCCGCGCTTTGACATGGACGAGAAGGAAACGGATCTCGTCGCCTGGCTGGTGCTCAATCACCTGCTGATGAGCCGCACCGCACAAAAGCGCGATCTCACCGATCCCAAGACGATCGAGGATTTCGTTGCCGAGGTGCAAAGCCTGGAGCGGTTGCGCAATCTGGCGATCCTGACCGCGGTCGATATCCGTGCGGTCGGCCCTGGCACCTGGAACAGCTGGAAGGGGCAGCTGCTGGGCGAGCTTTATGATGCCGCGCAGGAGCGCCTCCGGCTCGGCCACAAGGGCAGCGGACGCAAAGCGCGGGTTACGGCCAAGAAGGATGCGGTTGCGCTGCTGCTCGGGGACAACGATCACCTCGTCGATTCCTTCGGCGCGCTGCTGGGCGATGCCTATTGGATCGCCGAGCCAGAGCAGATCATCGCAGGCAATCTCACCCAATATGATGATGCCAAGGCCGCTGGCGAGGCGCTATCGATCGCCTGCGAGGTTGATGAAGCCCGGGGAGCGACCCGCGTCAGCGTGATTGCGCTCGACCATCCGGGGTTGTTCTACCGCATGGCGGGCGGCATCCACCTCGCCGGCGCAAATATCATTGATGCCCGCATCCACACTGCCAAGAACGGCTATGCGGTCGACAATTTTCTGGTGCAGGATCACAACGCTCAGCCGTTCCGCGAAGCCACGCAAATGGCGCGGATCGAGAAGGGAATCCGTGACGCGCTGCTCGCGCAGGTCGAGCTGGTGCCCAAGCTTGCCGCGCGCCCGCTTGCCCACTCGCGGGCCAACGCCTTTGAGGTCGCGCCGCGCGTCGGCTTCGACAATGACGCTTCGGGCAATTTTACGGTGATCGGGGTGACAGCGCGCGATCGCCCGGCGCTGCTCAACCGGCTGGCCTATGCGCTCTACAAGGCCAATCTGATCGTCCATTCGGCGCATATCACTGCCTACGGTGAGGCAGCAGCGGACACCTTCTACGTCACCGATCTGACCGGGGCCAAGGTCAAGGCGCCCGAGCGGCTAGCCGAAATCGAGGCTGCGCTGCTTGCTGCCGCCAGCGATGAGCGCCAACAAGAGCTTGAAAAGGCTTGATCTCCTAGAAGACTGATGCCCCGCCTGCGGCGCCACCAAGACAGGTTGCAATCGCGAAACGCATTGCCTAGGGCAGCGCCCCTCAACTCAGGGAGAGTTACAACATGACATCGATCCAATCGCTGTCGGGCCGCATGCGGTTCGGCAAGCTGGCGCTGCTGATCTCGGCCGCCGCACTCACCCCCGCTGCCGCTCTGGCGCAGGATGCCGACGCGCCCGCCGAAGACGAACCAACCAGCACGCTCGACAGCATCAACGAAATCCTTGTCACCGGCACCAAGACCAGGGATGCCGAGAACGTGCAGGACGTGCCGCTGGCTGTGACCGCGTTCAATTCCGGCACGCTTGAAGCATTCAAGATCCGCGACATTTCGGGCCTGTCGTTCCAGGCGCCGACGGTCAGCCTCGACCAGGTCGGCACCAGCCGCGGCACCGCCAACCTCACCGTGCGCGGGCTTGGCATCAACTCGTCGATCCCCTCGATCGACCCGACCGTGGGCGTGTTCGTTGACGGCGTGTACCTCGGCATCAACGGCGGCGTCGTGTTCGACCTGTTCGACCTCGACAGCGTCGAAATGCTGCGCGGCCCGCAGGGCGTGCTGTTCGGTCGCAACGTGACCGGCGGCGCAGTGGTGCTCAACACCGGCAACCCCACCGAAGACTTCCGCGGCAAGTTCCGCGCGGCGGTTGACGGCCCGGCGCTCGATGGTGGCCGCGGCGGCGCCAACTACACCGTCAGCGGCGTGATCTCCGGCCCGATCGTCGAAGATGTGCTGCTGTTCAAGATCGGCGCCTATTACAACAAGGACGAAGGCTACTTCCGCAACCTGTTCGATGGTTCGAACCACGGCGCGGCGGAAACCAAGATCCTGCGCGGCGCACTCGAAGCCCGCCTCGGCGACCTGACCCTGCTCGGCAAGCTCGACTACTTCGAAAGCGACGGCGATGGCCCCTCGGCCCAGAACCGCGCTTTCTTTGATCGCAATTCGTATGACTTCTCGATCGACGAGCCCGGCTTCTACGCCAACGAAATCTGGACCGGCTCGCTCACCGCGACGATCGACATCGGCCCGGGCACGCTGACCAACGTGTTCGGCTACCGCGATTACGTGGCCAGCACGCGCGGCGATATCGACGCGACCCCGCGCTTCCTGTTCCACTCGAGCACGTTGACCGAACAGGACCAGATCTCGAACGAACTGCGCTATGCGATGTCGTTCGACAGCCTCGAACTGACCGTCGGCGGCTTCTACTTCAAGCAGAACCTCGCCTATGACGAAAGCCGCGAACTGCGCCGCGACCTGCCGGTGAACCTGCGTCCGCCGGTGTTCTTCGGCGGGGGCCGTCAGGAGCATGAAGTGCTCGGCGTGTTCGCCAACGCGCAGTGGGAAATCGTCGACAATCTCTCAGTGATCGCCGGCGTTCGCTGGAACCAGGAAACCAAGGATGCCGCGGTGACCTACATCACCCCGCGCACTCCCTGTTCGGTGGTCGCGGGCACCTGCCCGACCGGCAACCAGCCGTTCAATCCGGCGACCGAAACTGCCGGCTTCACCGATGACGTGCGGTTCCGCAACGTCTCGCCGAAGCTGGGCCTCCAGTACGAATTCGCCGATAGCCAGATCTACGGTCACTGGAGCCGCGGCTTCCGTTCGGGCGGCTACAACTTCCGCATCACCAACGTGCCGGTGTTCAACCGCGCGTTTGCGGCAACCGGCTCGCTCGGCTTCGATGAAGAGCAGGTCGACAATTACGAAATCGGCGGCAAGTTCCAGACGGCTGATGGCTCGCTGACGCTCAACGTGGCGGGTTACGTCACCAAGGTCGGCAACATGCAGCGCGAAGTGAACCTCGCCGATCCGGGCGCGGGCGTGGTGCAGAACATCCTCAACACCGCAGATGCTACCATCACCGGCTTCGAGGCCGAGGCGCGGATGCGGGTGTCGGATTCCCTGGCATTCACGGCCAACCTCGGGATCATCGATGCAGGCTATGACGCGGTTTTGTTCGACATCTCGGGCGATGGCCGCATCAGCGATGCCGACCTTGACCTGAGCCTGCCGCGCGTTCCCCCGATCACCGTGGGCGTGGGCATGATCCAAGACTGGGATCTGGGCGACAGCAACATCCTGACCCGCGTGAACTACCAGTACCGCGACCGGGCAGCCTATACCGATGACAACTTCGGCTGGCTGAACGATCTCAGCAACCTGGAAGCCAACATCACCTGGAACACCCCGATCGACGGTTTCTCCCTGTCGCTGTACGGGCGCAACCTTTTCGATCAGGTCCAGGAAGGCGGCGACACGCAGGTCCCGTTCGGCGGGCCGAACTCTACCAGGGTGCGGCGTCCGTTCGCGCCGAACCCGACGGCAGGTACCTTCTCGCCGCTGATGCGCGGCCGCAATGTTGGTCTCGAAGCTCTGTTCGAGTTCTAAGGCAGCTCAAACGACCGAAACAGGAAGGGCGCTCCGGCAACGGGGCGCCCACTTTTTTGGTTGTTTAGAGGTTCAGCCGCGTGTCCCGAACAGCGCGGTGCCAACCCGCACATGTGTCGCGCCAAGCATGACGGCTGCCTCGTAATCGCTGCTCATACCCATGCTGAGGCCAGCAAGACCATGGTCTTCCGCGAGTTTGGCAAGCAAGGCGAAGAATGGCGCGGCTTCGGTGTCGGCGGGCGGGATGCACATCAGCCCGGCGAGAGGAATATCTGCTCCGCGCACGGCTGACAGCAACGCGGGCAGTTCGCTGATCGGGCACCCGCCCTTCTGCGCCTCGTCGCCGATATTGACCTGCACAAAGCACGGCACCTGTCGCCCAGACTTGTCCATCGCCTTCGCCAACGCGGTCAGCAGGCTCTGGCGATCAAGCGAATGGATCACGTCGAATAGCGCGACCGCTTCGTCAGCCTTGTTCGATTGCAGCTGGCCGATCAGGTGGAGCGCGATGTCAGGATGAGCTTCGCGCAAGGCAGGCCACTTGGCGCTCGCTTCCTGCACGCGGTTCTCGCCGAAAACCCGCTGGCCTGCATCGATCAGCGGTTGGATTGCGGGCGCATCATGGGTCTTGCTGACTGCGATCAGAGTGACCGAGGAGGGCTCGCGCCGCGCGGGTTTGCAGGCGCGGGTGATGTTCGCACGAACGGCATCGAGGCGGGTGGCTGCGTTTTCCATCGCCGCGCTCTATAGCGGGCCGGTGACACGCGCCAATCCCCTCCCGGTCCTGTGGCTTATCAGCGATGCCCGCAATGATTCCGGGCTAGAGCGCGCGCTCTTGCGGCTGCCGCGCGGTTCGGGGTTCATCTACCGCCACTACCACCTTCCGGACGCCGAGCGGTTTGCACGCTTCCGGACCTTGCGGCGGATCGGGAGGGCACGGGGTCATGTGGCGATCCTGGCAGATTCGGCGCTAACGGCACGCGAATGGGGCGCAGACGGAATCTATGGCGCGCCCCGTAGCCTTTGGCCGCGTCGGGCGGGTCTCATCCACCTCGCCACTGCGCATGACATGGCCGAGCTAGGGCTGGCGGCGCGGCTCGGCGCGGATGCGGCACTGCTCTCGCCAGTCTTCCCGACCCGTTCGCATCCGGACGGCAGATGGCTTGGGTCGGTGCGGTTCCGCCTGCTCGCGCGGCAAGCCCGGCTACCCGTCATCGCGCTCGGCGGGATGACAGCAGCGCGCGCCCGCGTGCTCGGCTGGCCGCGCTGGGCCGCTATCGACGGATTGTGTTGAGGACTCGTTTCGTCGCTCTTTCCTTGACCCGAGTCCCCCGAGGATTCATGATGTGTTCCGCATAGGAGATAGCCCCATGGCCAGCCGCGCGGTCACACCTGTCAAACCCGGTCGCCAGACCGATGCCGAATGGCGCGCAGGCCTGCGCCGGTCGATGCGCCGGATCGCGCAGATGACCGGCGCGGCGGTGCTGCTGGGTGCGGCGGTGTTCCTCACGCTCGCGCTGGCGAGCTACACCCAGACCGACCCGAGCCCATCGACTGCCGCCGATCCCGCCATGGTCGCCAATTGGATGGGTCTTGCTGGTGCCTGGGCAGCCGACCGCGTGCTGCTCGTCTTCGGCCTGCCCGGCTTCCTGCTGCTGCCGCTGCTCTATATCTCGGCGCGCAAGCTGTGGCGCGATGTCGAAAATGGTGACGAGGCAGAGACCACCGCATGGTGGATGCCAACCGCATTGCTGCTGATCGCCATGAGCCTTGTCGCGACCGTCCTCAGCCTGGTCTTTGCAGGGCCGGGCGGCACGTTGCCTGCACAGGCCGGAGGGCTGACCGGACTGCTCGGCGCGGGTGCAATTCAAGCGGTCGCGGCACGCTTTGGCGCAGAGACGCAGGGCTGGATCATCCTCGGTCTCGCGCTGACAAGCCTTGCCGTTGGCGTCGGCCTGCTCACCCGCATCTTCGCGATCGACTGGCGGGTGCTGCTCAGCCTGCCCGATTTCCTCGGTGGCGGATCGCTGAGGGGCCGCACTCGCCGCTTGCCCTGGCCGTGGCGCAAATCATCTCCCGCACTCGCGTTCGCGGGCGACATGGACGATGACGAGGATGCGGGTGTCAGCCGTCCGCGCCGCGCGGCAAAGGGTGCCCCGGCGAGCTTCAACCGCGATGATCCGCCGCGCCGCCCGCCCGAAATCACTGACCCTTCGGCCCCGCCCAAGCGCGCCGCTCCGGCCCAGACCGCGCAGCGCGATATGTTCGCGCCGCTCACCTTGCCGAGCCTTACCCTGCTCGCCGAACCCCCGGTGGACAAGGCTCCCAAGCTCGACAAGCTGGCGCTGGAACGCAATGCGCGCCTGCTCGAAAATGTGCTCGGCGACTTCAATGTGAAGGGCGAGATCACCGCGGTGCGCACCGGTCCGGTGGTCACCATGTACGAACTCGAGCCCGCCCCCGGCATCAAGGCCAGCCGCGTGGTCGGCCTCGCCGAAGACATTGCCCGCAACATGAGCGCGATCAGTGCGCGGGTTTCGCCGATTCCCGGGCGCACGGTGATGGGTATCGAACTGCCCAATCACGACCGGCAGACGGTCATGCTTAAGGAGCTCGCCGCCGCCGCCGCCTTTGCCGATGCCAAGGGCAGCCTGCCGATCATCCTCGGCAAGGATATCGCGGGCGAGCCAATCATCGCTGACCTTGCCGCGATGCCGCACTTGCTGGTGGCGGGGACGACCGGATCGGGCAAGTCGGTGGGTCTCAATGTGATCTTGCTGAGCCTGCTCTACCGCTTCACCCCGGCCGAGCTGCGCTTGATCCTGATCGATCCCAAGGTGCTCGAACTCAAGACCTATGATGATATCCCGCACCTGCTCTCGCCGGTGGTGACCGAACCTGCCAAATCGGTACGGGCGTTGAAATGGGCGGTCGAAGAGATGGAGCGCCGCTACCGGATGATGAGCGCGATCAGCTCGCGCAACATCCACTCCTTCAATGAAAAGGTCTCCGCCGCGATCGCCAAGGGCAAGCCCTTGGGGCGCCGGGTGCAGACCGGGTTCGATCCCGAGACCGGCGAGCAATTGTTCGAGGAAGAACAGCTCGATTACCAGCCGCTGCCGCAGATCGTGCTGATCGTCGACGAGTTGGCGGACCTGATGGTCACCGTTGGCAAGGAGATCGAAGTGCTGATCCAGCGTCTCTCGCAAAAGAGCCGCGCGGCGGGCATCCACCTCATCATGGCCACCCAGCGGCCTTCGGTCGATGTCATCACTGGCGTGATCAAGGCCAACCTCCCCACCCGCATCAGCTTCAAGGTAACCAGCCGCATCGACAGCCGCACCATTCTGGGCGAGCAGGGGGCCGAACAGCTGCTGGGCAAGGGCGATATGCTCTACAAGCCCAACACCGGGGCCATGGTGCGTGTCCACGGACCCTTTGTCAGCGACGAGGAGGTCGAGGCGGTCGCCGATCACTGGCGCGCACAGGGCACGCCTGAATATGTCGATGCCGTCACCGAGGAACTGGAAGACGGCTTTGGCTTCGGTTTCGATGACGAGCTCACCGCCTCGGACAATCCCGAGGAGCGCAAATACCGTCAGGCCTGCCAGATCGTGTTCGAGAACCAGAAGGCCTCCGGCTCGTGGCTCCAGCGCCAGATGGGCGTGGGCTACAACACCGCCGCCAAGTGGATCGAGCGGATGGAGGAAGATGGCTTTGTCGGCCCGGCCAATCATGTCGGCCGACGCGAGATCTACCGCGACAAGGATGGCAATCCCCTGTGAGTTGATTTCGGCTACATGCGGTGACGGGGCGAGTGGTCTGCAGCGCGCATAAGCGCCCCGGAATCCAAAGATGCATTTCGGCAACGCCTTGAAACTGTAAGCTGATCGTCACGCAGTCTTCATTGCGCCGTCGCACTAGCGTCACCCGGCGATGCCACCGCGAAAGCCCCTCTCCATCAATAAGGGCTTTTCCTTATGCTCCGCACACCCCTTGCTCGCGTTTCACTGATCGCGCTTGCCGCGACCCTTTCCGCCATCCCGCAGGCCGCCTTCGCCCAGGATAGCGAACCCGCTGCCGAAGACGAGCAGGCATCAGGCAACGAAATCATCGTCACCACCCAAAAGATCGAACAGCGCGCGCTCGACGTGCCGATCACCATTTCCGCCGTGAGTGGCCAGCGCATCCGTGGACTGGGGGTCAATGACCTTGATGAGCTGTCCTACTATGTCCCCGGCCTGCTCCTTCAGGAGCAGAGCGCCAACAACCCCGGCATCGTCATCCGTGGCATCACCTCGGACTCGGGCTCGGCGCAGCAAGGCCCGCGCGTCACGCTCTATTACAACGGCGTCGATATCTCGCGCTCACGCGGCTCCTATCAGGCGATCTACGATCTCGAGCGCGTCGAAGTGGTCAAGGGTCCGCAGGCGACCTTGTTCGGCACCGCCAGCGCAGTCGGAGCCATCAGCCTTGTTTCAGCCCGTCCGCGCCAAGGCTTTTCGGCCGAGGTTCGCGGCGGCTACGGCAATTTCAACCAGACGCTACTCGGCGGCTTTGTCAACTTCGGCTCAGACGTGATTGCCGCCCGCATCGCCGGTGAATGGCGCACGCGCGATGGCTATGTCGAAAACCTCAGCCCCAATCAGGAAGAGGAACTGTATGCGCAGGACCAGCTCGGTCTGCGCGCTTCGGTCCGCTGGACGCCAACCGACGATCTGACGGTCGACCTGATCGGCACCTATGACCAGCAGCGCAATGGTGGCACGCCCTTTATCTCGGGCCGGTTCCCGGCCTTCCTCGGCGCGCCGGGTGGAGCCGCCAACGCGTTCCGCGACGCCAACCTTGGCGGCAATCCGGCGGGCGCAGCCGCGCTGGGCGATGATCAGCTCGGTCTCAACCGCGAAGTCTACGAGATCAACTTGACGCTCGATTACCAGTTCGAGGACGACTGGGCTTTCACCACCGTCAACGGCTACCGCGAGTTCGACAGCCGCGAAGTGTTCGACGCAGACGGCACAGCAGCGCCGTTCCTCGAATTCGCCGAAATCGCCGATGGCTGGCAGTTCAACCACGAAGGCCGGTTCACCTATTCGGGCGACGAGGTGCGCGCGAGCTTCGGCTGGAACGCCTTTATCGAAGATGGCCGCCAGAATGTGCCCTTCGCGACCGAAGAAGGCACGTTCCTGCAATGCCTCAGCTCGCTGTTCGGTGCGCCGCTGATCCCCGGGATTCCTTGCGTGGCGCCCGATGGCAGCGTGCCTGCGAGCGGTGTAACCGCGCTCGCGACGCGCGGCGGGTCCACGGCGATCCCCTATAGCCCGGCGTTCGAGAATCAGGGCCGCAACGAAGCCTATTCAATCTTCGCCGATATCACCTGGCTTCCCTTTGACGCGCTCGAACTGACAGCCGGTGTGCGGGTGCTCGATGAATACCGCCGCTCGGGCTTCTTTGCGCGCGTCCCCAACAGCCTGCTCAGCCGGGCTCCGCTGATCCCCGGGCAGGTCGACACCCAAGGCCAGACCTTTGTCGCCGACGACCGCTTCGATGCGGTGCTGCCGCGCTTCAACGCGCTCTATCGGATCACCGATGACGTCAACGTCTTTGCCACGGTGTCCAAGGGCCGTCGCTCGCCGGTGGTGCAGGTCGCTGCCCGCCGCGTCGGCACGCAGGCCGCCCCCAACCTTCAGAGCGTCGGCGAGGAAACCGTCTGGAACTATGAAGGCGGCATCAAGCTGGCGACAGGCGGCGTTTCGGGTTCGCTGGGTGTCTACTACCAGGTCTATAATGACTTCCAGGTCTCGGTGGCCCAGCTTGACCAGAACGGCAATCCGACCGGTGCCTTTGTCACCCAGAGCGCAGGCCGCGCGAGCAACCTCGGGGTCGAAGGCGAACTGGCGGTGGATCTGACCGACTGGCTCAATGTCTTCGGCAATTTCGGCTATATCGACGGCGGGATCGACCGGAACGGGGCGTTTTCGCCCGCCTTCTCGGGCGCGCGCTTCCGCTTGCAGCCTGAAGTGCAAGCGTCGGGCGGCATTACCGTGGACTATGAATTCGGCAACGGCATGCGCTTCTTTGCAACGCCGAGCGTGACCTACCGGAGCCGGATCTTCTTCGAAGTGCCGAACAACCCGCTGATCTCGCAGGATGCGGTGACGCTGGCCAATGCCCGTGCCGGGATCAGCTTTGCGGATGAACGCTACGAGATCGCAGGCTTTATCCGCAACGCCTTCAACGAAGACTTCCTGCTCGATGCGGGCAACACGGGCGGGGCCTTCACCATCCCCACCTTCATCCCCGGCGAGCCGCGTTTCTACGGGGTGGAAGTGACCGCGCGGTTCTGAGCCGGAGCTTAGAGCGTTTTCCGGTCAGGTGGGAGCACCTGACGGTTCGGACAATGCTGTAAAACAACAACCTAGAGCGGCCGATTTGGCGCAGCCAGATCGTAAACCGCTCTAGACCCCCCTCCAGCCGCGTTTAGGCCCCTGCTAGACCCCGGTTAGACCCCCTCTATGCCCCCGCCAAAACGATGTTTCATGTGAAACATTGCGCTTGGCCGGGCTGCATCAGAGCGGGGTGAAGGT
>JBJTTE010000084.1:0-4015 GCA_046080005.1 Erythrobacter sp. | reverse complement strand
CAGCGAAAGCCATCCTTGGTGTGGCTTACTTCAAAACCTTCAAGGTGAAGTTCGCCAAACAGTCTGCGCCAGCGAAAATTTCCCGGCTGGCCGAAGATATAGGGCGGTCGGTAGCCCTCATCGCCGCTGCCTTCTATCAGGCGCCCACGCCGGAACAGCGCAAAGCCTGACCGGTTGGTATTCATGGGGTCCATCAGGCCTGCAAAGCCGTGTGCTGACAGGCCACCGCCAAGGTCAAAGCGAATGTCCTGCCGCCACTCTTTCGCACCCTCATCGGGCTTGCGCACATTGGGTGCGGTCAAGATGCGAGGTGGCGTATATTCCAGCAACTCGCGATTCAGCCGAAGCTCAAGGAGGCCGTCACGCACATAGACGCGGTAAATATCGGTCAGGTGGTCCTTGATTTTCCCAAGGGTGCGCCCGACCGGAAGATGGAATGGATCGTCGAGAGCGATCTCGGTAAAATGCGTGTCGGGTTGCGCTGGCACATCGTCGATGTCGAGTTCTTCGAGTTGGTCGCGCACGATGGTCGCGACATCAAATCTGACCGTCCGCTCGATATCCTCGCCGAGCGCCTTGGTGCGCACCGACCATCGCGGCGCAAACCAGCACGCGGCACTTTTCATGCCCATGCCAAATTCAGATAAGCCGCTGCGATCTGGCGGGATGGCAGCGGGGCGGAAGGCGCGCGGAAAATCGCGCTGGGCGATGCCGGCGGCATTGTCACGAATGACAATACGCGTTGGCGCAGTGCTCTCGACGGTGATTTCGACTCTCAACCGAAATTCTGGCCCGTGGAGCGCCTCAAGGCGGTCCTTGTTGGCAAGATAGCTCTGCACCGCGTTGTCCACGAACTCCGCAAGCGCAAACCATGTTTTGTAATTCAGGTGCCGCAGAATCGAGAGCACACTGACGCCTGGGCGGATCGGAACAGCAGCGATTGAGTGGCCTGAGGCCTTCTCAGGCGGCAAGGCTGCTCTCCACCTGGGCGAGATGGAGAGGCATGTCGTTATCGCTTTCGTCGATGGGTGGCAGCAGAGCGGTCGCCACCGCGAGGATGACATCGACGTTCACGGCGTTGCCAAGCGCCTTATGCGCAGCCCCTTGGTTCTCGGGCAGATGTGGCAGTCTGCCCATGCTTTGCAGGCGGGCACATTCGCGCATCGTCATGTAGCGCCGTTCCCACGGAATGACCGGCACCTGACTGGTGGTCAGCGCGACAAGAGAGGGTGCGGCGGTCGGGCGTTTGGCCCTAATCCCGGAGGCGCGGAATTGAATGACGGCCTGCCAGAGGTCGCGCGGCCCGCCTTTCCAGTTCCATTCCAGCTTTTGAAAGCTGGGTGCGAAGTCTGCGATCTTGGGCAACCATGCGTCGATCAAAACCTTGTGGCGTTTGTAGAACTCGCGATTCTGGCGGATGAAGTTCTGCTTCCACTCTGGGAAGCTTTCTGTTTGATTGCGCGCATATGCGGGCAATGCCTTCTCAACCTCGCCGCCAGTCAAGCCTTTGAGCGAGCGCCCGAGTGCACCCTTGAAGCTCTCGATCTTATCAAAGCCGATCGCGTGCGGCGTCCTATCCAGATAGGGATAGGTCGCCCCAAACTCCATTGCCCAGATCGGGAATGACGGTAGTTCCTCATCGGGCGGCAGCGCGTCCAGCAATTCCTGCCATGTTTCAAGATACTGGATGAAACGCGGCCCTAGCGGGCGTGCGTCATTCGGGTTCTTGTCGAGCACGCTGGTGATGGAAACCTGATCGAGCCGATGCGTCGCCTGGGGCCAGGCGAAATAGTCAAGCCCGTTGCGGGCACCGACGATGATCGCGCGCTCGCGCACTTGCGGCACTCCGAACATGAAAGGCGAGAGCCTGCCAAGGTCAACGGTGTAATTTAACGATTCCAGCCGCGTTTTGATCTTGGTCCATGTCCTGCCTTCGTCGTGGCGAATGAGATTGGGGACATTTTCGATCAGCAGATAGGCAGGCTTATGTGCGTCGAGAATCCTGAGGACGTAATCGAACAGGTCGCCCCATTGGGGGCAATCAAACCCAAGTTGGTCGCCAGCCTTGGAAAAAGGCTGGCAGGGAAATCCGGCGCACAAAATGTCATGCGGCGGCACTTCGGCAAAAGCTTCGCGAATATCGCCATGCGGGCGGATGCCGAAATTGAGTTCGTAAAGATTGGCGAGTTCGGGGTCGAGTTCGGAAGCAAAGACGCACTTGTGCCCCAAGCGCTCAAGGGCTTGGTGGAAACCTCCAAGCCCTGCAAAAAGGTCGATGAAGCGCAGTTTGCTCATACGCTAGTCGTCCAGCGGGAATGTCAATTGCTTGGAGGCTTGGCGCTCCAGCAGGTTCTTGACGGCAACATTTATGACGTATTGGAGCTTGAGCGGTGGGCGATGCTCGTCAGCAATGGCGCGCAAGGCCTCATAGTCCTCCACGTCAAGGGACACGGTAAAACGCTTTTGTCTCAGATGTTTCTGCAACAGGCACTCCTTTGCACCAAAATGCACCGAGATGATGGAAATGTCGATAGGGCAATTCACCATGGCCCAGTTGACCCTTTGGAACGAAGAGAAGCCGGAGAATCCCTCCTAAAGCTCTGCTGACAGACGATGTTCAAGCCTCCAGAGTTGCAACCTCGATCCTGTTGGTGGTTATTAGGATTGGCTGGCAGACACCAGCATCATCGGGATCGTCAGTAAACCTGTCAGGTGCCTGACCTCGGCCATGTGTCAGGCAAGTTCTTCGACAGTCTGACATGCGAAATCGACCAGGATTGGCTCACGCCTCCCCAATTATACGAATTGCGAACCTTGCCATCACCCTTAGGGAGGTAGCCCGCCCTGTCCGTAGCTTGTGGCGAGTGCTCGATATGCGTCAAACGTGCTAGCAGCTAGCTAAGCTCAATCGCACAAGAAATTCGCGCAGCGGCGATCATGACCTTTGGCTGGCAACCGCACTCATCCGTCACATCGAGATGGCCGATCACGAACCGCGAGCTGCCCGCGAGTTCCGCGAGTTGCTCCACGCCAGAACAGCCAAGCTCAACCGTCAGCGATTCATGCTGGCCCTGCAAATGAAGCTGGAAGCGCTTCATCAGGCCGCCTCCTTCTGGCGCTGCCAATAGCCCTTCCACTGGCGAGACACGGGATGACTTCCAGCAAGAGCAAGCAACTGGTTGTACCGCTCCCCGTTACCAAGCTCGCGATTATCCTCAAGCCAGCAGGCGGTGTTGGCGTACTCAAGAGTGTAAGGGCCTGCAATCTTGTGGTGGATGCCAAGCTCTTTGCGCCGGAGACGAGAAAAGAAAGACTCTGCATGGTTCGTGGAAATGTGACCGTTGGCGTACTCCTTCGAGTGTACGATACGCTGCACCATATGGGTGGCTGCAATTCTAGCTGATCCCGAAAAGGAGTCTGAGAATACCATCGCGTCTCTCTCCAGAACGGAAGGAAGCACCTTGGACATTTCGGCCTCGTTCGGAACGATCAAGCAACGAGAGCGGCCATACCTTTCGCGAATGACCATGATGACTTTTTGCTTTTCCTTGTTCCGGTAGAGCTTCCGGCGATTGCGCTGTGTCGGATTGTCTCTCGCAGGCTTGACTTATCCGCCACAGTGCATGGCATCAATTTCAACCTCCCCTCCGAGCTTGAAAGTTGACTGATGCGCCGTGACAACCTGAAGGAGTTTGTGTCCCAGAACATATGCGGTCTTGTAGGATGTATCTAGGATATGGCTTAGCCGGATCGCGCTTATTCCTTTCGGTTCGTTCACAAAATAAGCGATCGCAAGCAAGATATCGACGTACGGCAATTTACGATCTTGGAAGATTGTTCCGGACGTGGCGGAGAAAGTTGCGCGGCAGCTTTTCTCAGCGCACTTCCACCGGCGACGAGTAGATATGTTGTAGAGCTTCGTCGTGCCACACTTCGGGCAGAAAGGCTCGCCACCATTGGCTGCAAAGCGAATGGCTACGAATTCGGCATAAGCCTCATCGTCAGAAAGGCGATA
>JBJTTE010000083.1:0-2830 GCA_046080005.1 Erythrobacter sp. | reverse complement strand
GTAGGCCCACCCCCCGGCCCCTCCCGCAGGCGGGAGGGGGGTATCAGTGACAATCCCTTCCTCGCACAGCCACCGCGCCAGCTTGGCCACGCGCTCGACCTTGTCGGCGAGGGTGCCAAGCTTCTCGTGGAAGGTGATGCGCGACAGCTTCTCGGCATGAACCGCCAGCGGCGTCTTCTGGTCCTGTTCCCAGAAGAAGCGCGAATCCGAAAGCCGCGCGGCGAGGACCTTGCGGTTGCCGTCGACCACCACAGCGGGGTCGCGCGCTTCGATGTTGGCGGTGCAGACGAAGGCGTTGGCGAGCTTGCCGCCCTCCCCCTCGCACACGAAGTACTTCTGGTTCACCCGCGCGGTGAGTTGGATCACCTCGGGCGGCACATCGAGGAAGCTCTCGTCGAAGCGGCCGAGCAGCGGAACGGGCCACTCGGTCAGCCCGGCGTTCTCGATTACGAGCCCTTCGTCAGCAACCAAGGTCAGCCCGGCTTCTGCAGCAACCTTGGCCGCGCCTTCGCGGATGATCCTGCAGCGTTCGGAGAAATGGACAATCACTCCGGCCGCGCGCAGGGTTTCGACATAGCTCGCGGCGTCGGCGATCTCGACCGGGCCTGAATGGTGGAAGCGGTGGCCCATGGTGGTGCGGCCACTCGCCATCCCGTCCACTTCGCACGGCACCACTGCGCCATCGAGCAGTGCGATGATGCCCGAGCGCGGGCGCACCCAGCGCAGGGACTCTGTGGTGATCGAACCGGCGCCCCAGCGCATCGATTTGGGCCAGGGGAAGGCGCGGATGATCGCCGGGATGGCTTCGGCAAGCACCTCAGCGGTGTCCCGTCCCGGCTTTTCGACCACAGCGAAATAGACCCCGTCGCGCTCGGTCAATTGTTCGGCAGTGAGGCCCATCTTGCGCAGGAAGCCTTCCAGCGCCTGCGGAGGGGCCCCCACCTTCGGCCCCTTGGTCTCCTCGCTGACAGCCTGAGTCGCTAGCGGCAGTCCGGTGGCAATCAGCGCGAGGCGGCGCGGTGTGGCGAACGCTTCAACCGTCTCCGTCAGCAACCCGGCCTTGGCCAATGCATCGGTGAATAGCCGCGCCAAATCCTCTTTGGCCTTGGGCTGCATCCGGGCAGGAATTTCCTCGCAGCGCAGTTCGAGCAGGAAGTCCGCCATCAGACGAGGCTCCACTCGGGATACTTGGCCTGCCATTCGGGCGTCATCTTGGCCGCATAGGCCTCGCACGACGAGCGCGCCAAGTCGCGGACGCGGCCCATGTAGCTGGCGCGTTCCTGCACCGAGATCACCCCGCGCGCTTGCAGCAGGTTGAACACGTGGCTCGCCTCGACCGCCTGTTCATAGGCGGCAATCGGCACGCCAGCGGCGAGCGCATTGCGGCACTCGGCCTCGGCCATCTCGAAGGCCTTGAGGAGACCGACCGTGTCGGCAACTTCAAAATTCCACTTCGACATCTGGCGTTCGTTTTCGAGGAACACCTCACCATAGGAAACCCCTGCGGCGTTGAAAGCGAGATCATAGACGTTATCGACGCCCTGAATGTACATCGCGAGGCGTTCCAGCCCGTAAGTCAACTCGCCCGCCACCGGCTTGCAGTCAAACCCGCCCATTTGCTGAAAATAGGTGAACTGGGTGACCTCCATCCCATCGCACCACACTTCCCAACCGAGCCCCCAAGCGCCAAGCGTCGGGCTTTCCCAGTCGTCTTCAACGAAGCGGATATCATGCGCCAGCGGATCGATACCGATCGCAGCAAGGCTCCTGAGGTAGAGCTCCTGAATGTCAGACGGGGAAGGCTTCAGGATCACCTGGTACTGGTAATAGTGCTGGAGCCGGTTGGGGTTTTCGCCATAGCGACCGTCGGTCGGGCGGCGGCAGGGCTGCACGAAAGCGGCGTTCCAGGGCTCAGGCCCGAGCGCGCGCAGGGTGGTCGCGGTGTGGAAAGTGCCTGCCCCCATCCGCATGTCGTAAGGCTGCAGAATGACGCAGCCCGCCTCGGCGCTCCAGAAGTCATGGAGCGTCAGGATCATATCCTGAAATGACCGCGCAGGATCGCGCGGCGCGGGGGTGAAGAGAGGTGCGGCACTCATGGCGGGTCGCCATGGCGGAAGGCCCCGACAGCGTCAATGCCGCAGCGCAGCAAAAAGCAGAGCGTCTAGGTCATAGTCAGGCTGTGACGACATAAAGTCAGGTATGCTTGACATTTTCAGCGAATCGCGACATATGGTCAGGTATACCTGACATTTCGTGAGGTTTTTGTCTCAAGTCACGAGGTCCCTGGATGTACTTTCTCAACGAAACCGTCTCCGTAAGGCGGTGGCAACTGTTCCTGATGCTCGGCATGTCCGGCTTTATGGTGGGCTCGCTCATCGGCAGATTGGCAGCCGCTCTCGGGCTGTGATCGCCGTGAGGAACCGTCTCAGGGTTCTGCGCGCTGAACGCAATTGGAGCCAGGCGGACCTCGCCGGGCAGCTTGATGTCTCGCGCCAGGCTGTGAACGCCATCGAGACCGGCAAGCACGATCCGTCCCTCCCCCTCGCGTTCCGCATCGCCCGCCTGTTCGACATGCCCATTGAAGAGATTTTCCATGACGAAGCCTGATCTCGACGATCTTTTGGATGAGCCCTCTGACGGTGCGATCCTGGTCAAGCGGGCCGCGCTGACCATCGGCGGCGGCATCGCGCTGATTTTCATCCTCGGGATGATCGCAGGCTATTTACACGCCGTAATCGATCAAGGCGGCCCGGACTTCAAGGATATCGCGATCATCGGAGCGATGTTGCTCATGGCAGCTTTGGTGGCCTATGCCATGCTGTGCTTTTGG